>UCOA01000180.1 GCA_900474095.1 Hyphomicrobiales bacterium
CTTCCTGCTTTGACCGCAATGGGCCGGCCGATAGCGGCCTACCTCTCAATTGCTCGCCTTGAAGGGTTCAGAACCAACGACCCTGTTGTTATAGTTTTCATCTTTATCAGATTTTCTAGCCCGGACGTCGAACTTGGCTTGGCTGGAATGGCTGATTGGGGCCGAGGGGAATGGCGGCTTTCAGTATTCGATGGACGAAGCCGACATTCACCCAGGGTATCCACGCTGGCGCTTACGGCCCGGAGCGGGAGTGAGGAGGAGCGGCTCGTTGCAGCGTGCCTGCGATATGCAACTGTAATGCGTCGAGCCTTACGCGAACTGTGGCAACTCGTCGTGTATCTCGTACCACTCGGCCTTCGAGGCGACGAAATAATGCGCGGTCGGCGGCGCCGGCAACGGCGTATCGAGCGTCCCCAGCCGCAAGCGCACGACATCCGGCATCGCATCGCGGCGACTGATGATCGGCGAACCGCAGTTGGAACAGAAGAGGCGATGAACGCCTGGCGAAGAATCGAATGCCTTCAGCGCCGACTCGCCCTCAATGATGACGAAGTCACTGGTCGCGACGGGCGCATTGGTCGCGAATGCGGTAGCGGTCGCCTTGCGACAACGCGAACAGTGGCAATAGATCGCCGCACCCAGCTTGCCGCGAACTTCGTATTTCACTGTGCCACAGAGACAACTGCCTTTATGCATAAGAGCTCCCGTCATTGAATTGCTTGGCCGCTCGTTTCGCCTTGGCCGCGGGCTGTGCGTTGCCGAACCCGCGCGCTTTGGCGCAGGGTATCATCTATGCCGCCGTCAGGCGGCAATAGCGCCTTGCGGCGGTAGCCGTGGCCTCAGACACCATACGCGACGACAATAGCGCACAAACGGGTCCAGAGTGCTCCCCTTCAAAGGGCGGCAGGTAGCTACCACCCGCCAACCGCAGAGTGTCAGAGCATGCTCGACATGCCGAACGAGGTGAGCAAGTCGTTCTGAATTGGGCTTACCGCGTCGTTCAGCCGCTGGACACCGAAGTCGATGCCTTCAGGCATGACGACCGTCCGCAACGGACGCCGCTCCGTGGCTTCGACCAGTCGCACGATGGCATCTGCCACCTGTTGGGGCCGCGGGGGATTGGCCTCGTCGTGTCCATCGTTGGCGTTGGCCTTGATCTGACCCGGGATCGCCGCGACCTCGCCATAGGAAGCAAGCACGGCCTGATCGGATGGCTCCGGGCTCGACGAGATGAGGTTGCTCGGGAATGGCCCCGGCTCGACGATGACGGAGTCGATTCCAAAGCCCTTCAGTTCATAGCGATAGGCTTCGGCAAGCGCCTCGAGCGCGAACTTGCTCGCGGAGTAGACGCCGAAGAACGGAAAGACCACCCGGCCCATCAAGGATGTCACATGAACGAGGAGTCCGCTGCCGGCGGCACGCATATGCGCTAGAACGGCGCGGTCCGCCCGCACGGCGCCGAAGAAATTGACCGCAAATAGCCGTTCGATGTCCGCGACCGTGTAGGCTTCCGTGACCCCGACGGGCATCAGTCCGGCATTGTTGATCAGGGCATCGATCTTTCCGTGCTGCTTGACAACCTGATCGATGGTGGAATTGACCGAGGCCTCGTCGGCGACATCCATTTCAAGGACTTGCAGTCCATGCCCTTCAGCTTTCGCCGCTTCGATAAGATCGCTCCGCACTTGGGCGTTTCGTCCTTCGACGTCTCGCATGGTCGCAACGACGGTATGACCCCGCCTCGCGAGCTCCAACACTGTGAGTTTTCCAAAACCACTGCTCGCGCCGGTCACAACAACGACTTTTCCGCTCATTCTAGTTCCTTTTCTGAAATTCAAGGGGCACTCCATACCTATAGACAGACCTGTATGTACTTGCAATCCCAAAATAGACAGAATAGTCTGTCTCGATCCGGACGAAGAATCTGAGGTAACGGAAAATGCAAACGCGCAGCGTGCTTGAGTTCGTGGATGTGGATGGGCAATCACTTGCTGTCCTTGCCCCGCGAGAACGGATACTGAAAACGGCATCGGACCTGTTTTACCGGCTCAGCATCAACTCTGTCGGGATCGATCGGATCATTGCCGAAAGCGGCGTGGCCAAGATGACGTTCTACAAGCACTTTCCATCGAAGGCCGCCCTCGTCGCTACCTATTTGCGTTACAAAAGTGCCATCTGGTTTCAGATGCTCTCAACTTCGACTGACAAAGCCGAGCTATCGCCACTGGAGCGGGTCTTGGCTATTTTTGACGCGCTGGATGAACCTCTTCGTGCGCCTTCTTTCCGTGGCTGTCCGTTCGTGAAAGGACTGGCCGAGTTCGGCCCTGAGGCAAACTCGCCAGACGTACAGGCAACCATTGCCGAATATTTCGAGGGATTGCATGAATTTGTCGCCTCACTCATTGAGCCCTTGGGACTGAAGGAACCCGAAAGAGCCGTGATCCAGGTGCTGTCGCTCATCCAAGGCGCAATTGTCATGGCACAGTCGACGCGCAATACTGGCATTGTCGAGGCAAACCGCGATGCAGCCAGACTGTTGCTAGAGGATGGGTTGGGCTCGTAGTCTGAACCTGAAATTCGTGAGGAGGTGGGGTGGAGGGCCCCGGCCGAGCGTAGCTCCGACCTAATTCATCTCATGGTTCGATGAAGCGTGCGCGGGCAGGTGATCGCCGATTGAACCGCATAGAGGCACACCTTATG
This sequence comes from Hyphomicrobiales bacterium, assembly GCA_900474095.1. GTDB lineage: Bacteria > Pseudomonadota > Alphaproteobacteria > Rhizobiales > Rhizobiaceae > Pararhizobium. The sequence continues at coordinate 2,701 of UCOA01000180.1, forward strand.
CGATTCTGTGCCACGACATCTCCAAGCTATTCTGACGAGCCGCGTCGGGTACGATTTCAACATCATCGGACCTCTAACAGGCCCGGGCATTCATACACAAGAGCCCGCTTTGGGCTGGTAGCAAAAGCCGGGGGCGGCATTAACGCCCCCCACGGAACACGCGACTATTCAGCGAGTTCGCGCATGACCTTGATAAGGTCGGACTTGCCTTCGAAGCCGATACCCGGCAACTCCGGCATCGTGATGTGGCCGTCGATGACCTTCACGCCGTCCGGGAAACCGCCGTAAGGTTGGAAGAGGTCCGGATAGCTCTCGTTGCCACCGAGGCCGAGGCCGGCTGCGATATTAAGGGACATCTGGTGACCGCCATGCGGGATGCAGCGGGACGGCGACCAGCCGAACTGTCGCAGGACATCAAGGGTGCGCAAGTATTCTACTAAGCCGTAGGACAGAGCGCAGTCGAACTGCAGGAAGTCGCGGTCGGCGCGCATGCCGCCGTAGCGAAGCAGGTTGCGGGCATCCTGGTGAGAGAAGAGGTTCTCACCTGTTGCCATTGGAGCATCGTAAAATTCGGAGATGGCCGCCTGCAGGGCATAGTCGAGCGGGTCGCCGATTTCCTCGTACCAGAACAGCGGGTAGTCGCGGAGCATCTTGGCATAGGCGATGCCCGTCTCAAGATCGAAGCGGCCATTCGCATCCACCGCGAGCTTCGCCTCGGAACCGATTTCTTCCAGTACGGCCTCGATGCGGCCACGGTCCTCGTCGATCGAGGCGCCGCCGATCTTCATCTTCACGGCATTGTAGCCGCGGTCGAGATAGCCGCGCATCTCCTTGCGGAGAGTACTATTGTCCTTGCCGGGATAATAGTAGCCGCCGGCGGCGTAGACGAAAACCTTCGGGTTCGCCTCACGGCCCTTCATGTCGGCCAGCATGCGAAACAGGGGCTTACCCTCGATCTTTGCGACCGCATCCCAGATGGCCATGTCGATAGTACCGACGGCCACCGAGCGCTCGCCGTGACCGCCGGGCTTCTCGTTCATCATCATGGTCGACCAGACCTTGTGCGGATCGAGATTAGTGCCGGCGTCGTTGATCAGGCTGTCCGGGTCTGCCTGCAGGATGCGATCCTTGAACCGTTCGCGGATCAGGCCGCCCTGGCCGTAACGGCCGTTCGAGTTGAAGCCATAGCCGACGACGCGACGGCCATCCTTGACGACATCGGTCACGACAGCAACGAGGCTGGCCGTCATTTTCGAGAAGTCGATATAGGCGTTGCGGATGGGCGACGCGATTGGCTTGGTAACTTCGCATACGTCTACGATACGCATTTTAATCTCCGTTTTATAAGGTTTGGATGTCAGACTAGTGCTGGGCTTCGAGAGCGACAGCGGTGATCCTGCAGCGAATGTCCCCGCGTTGTTCGTCGACGCCTCCAAGGTGGCGCGGTCGAGAGCCCCTTCCCATTTCGCGATGGCGATTGTTGCCACGTGTAATCGGCCCGACAGTGTTCGTCGCCTGGTCGCAGATCATATTGATCTGGCCACCGATCAAATCAGTCATGATCGGGCCATTTCCTTTGTACGGAACTGTCGTCATCTGCGTTCCGATTGTCGCCCTGAACAACGTGCCGCAGAGATGCGATGCTGCTCCAATCCCGGCATGGGCATAGGTTACCTTGTTGCGTACTGCTTTATGTACGCAACGAGTTCCTGAAATGTCTCGGTGGGAAATTCTTTGCGCGCGATTACCGCCATCACGGCGTCGATCGACGATGTCTTCATTTCCTCCTCCCATTGCCGTCTCCAACAACGGCACTCCTCAATGCAACATTCGCTAACAAGCGATTGACGGTCCAATGCCGTTTCGGCTTCAATTGATGCCGTAAGTGAGAGGATGAGATGGATACCGCCTGGCTTTTAGATTTGCGAGCTCTCGCCGACACCCTCAATTTTTCGAGGGCGGCGGAGAGGCGGAATATCACGCAGCCCGCTTTCGGTCGCCGGATAAAGGCTTTCGAGGAGTGGAGCGGATCCGTTTTGATCGATCGATCGACGCACCGCATCAGGATTACGCCGGCGGGCGAAATCATGCTTGATGCCGCAACTGATATTCTTCAAAGGATCGAGAGGGCAACCCATGACTTGAACCAGGAACGATCTGCCACTGCCACCCTGACGTTTGCAGCGACGCACGCTCTATCCTTCACCTTTTTTCCCGGTTGGGTGCAAAGTCTGGGCTCGTCGGTATCGACGGTGCCAATCCGGCTTCTTTCCGACAATATGAATGAGTGCGAAAAGATGATGGCGGAAGGCAGAGCACAGTTTCTCCTTTGCCACTTCCATCCGAAGAGCGAAATCCGTCTCCATGAAGCCGACTTCAAACACGTGGAACTGGCCAGCGACCTTCTTCTACCGGTTGCGCAAAGAGGTAAAGGGGGTGCACCAATCTATAGACTGCCTGGCACACCCTCGACCCCTGTCCCTCATATATCGTTCGACGAGAAATCAGGAATGGGCCGGATACTGGCGGCCAACCTGACGCACGTGGGGAGCGAATTGCATCTAGCTCATGTATTTACATCCCATTTGGCAATGGTTTTAAAAGCGCTGGCACTTGAGGGGAAAGGGGTCGCCTGGATACCACGCAGCCTTGCCTATTCCGAGCTGGAACCAGAAGGAAAGCTTGCAATCGCCGGCGACGAGCAGTGGATGGTACCTGTCAAGATCGTGCTGATCCGATCCAGGAGTAGGATGACGGAGTTGGCAGAGAAATTCTGGACGACGGTCGAAAGTGCATCGAAGCGAAAGCCAGCTTGAACAGTCTTTACTTGCGAACCATGGCATCGGCATACGAGGCAATTGGATTGGGTTTGGCACTCAATTTCGCAACCAGGGGCAAAGCGCGTGCTTCGTCGCGTACTGGCCGGAACTGTGAGGATGATTATCGCGGCCTTCTTTGGCTGGTCGGCCGTTATCTGGTTCGGAGCGAGTGCAAATGTCCTGTTCCAGATAGTGGCACTGGCAGCGCTCGCTTACGGCGTTCTCACAGCCCCAGCCGTTCTTCAGCGCCGAATGTTCTTGCCGGAACGAGAACCTACCGGTCACGCCACTCGACAAATGATCGGCGTCCAGATCTGCGGACTTCAATCCGTCGACGTTTCAGTCACCATTCATGCCAGCGCGTCGCAGTAGTGCCCAGTCGATCAACGCTTCCATCGCCGGACCCAGTGCGACACCAAGCTTGCTTAAGCTGTACTCTACCCGTGGGGGCACCTCCGGATAGACGGTTCGTACGATTATTCCGTCCTTCTCCAGCTCTTTCAGTTGTTGGATGAGCATTTTCTGGTTCACGCCGTCGACACGCCGTTCCAACTCAGAAAAGCGGAGGGGACCATGCGCTGCAAAGAGCTGGCAGATGATGACAGTCTTCCACTTGCCCTCGAGAACCCGCAGCGCCTCACTGGTCGCCGCAGCCCATACCCTTCGCTGCTCGGGATCCTGGCAGTTCCAGTCGTGCTCAGTCCGCATACATACCTCAATCGGGAGTAACACACCAAAAAGTGGGTTCTTGCCTGCCTAGCTATCTACTCCTATTTTCATTAGTATAGAAATACTGAAGGAATAGCTTATGAAAATCGGCATCTTTGGCACCGGCAATGTCGGCGGTACCCTCGCACGCAAGCTCGCCGCTGCAGGGCATGATGTCCGTGTCACCAATTCAAAACCCTCCGAAAAGCTCAACGCATTCGCTGCTGACATCGGCGCGACCCCGGTTGATGCACAGGGCGTGGTGGATGGCGCTGATATGATCATCTTGTCGATCCCATTCCCGGTCGTTGCAGAGCTTCCGCAGGATCTATTTGCAAATCTTCCCGCCAACGTCCCGATCGTAGATACGGTCAACTACTATCCTGGCATGCGCGATCCGCACATTGCCGAGATTGACGACGGATTGCCGGAAAGCGTCTGGGTTTCGAACCAGATTGGCCGCCGCGTTATCAAAGCCTTCAACAACATTCTGGCTGCGACCCTTGCCGATGGCGGGCGTCCGGTTGGTGCACCCGATCGCATTGCAGCGGCCGTTGCGGGCGACGACGAGGCTCAGAAAAAAATGACAATGGGCATCGTGGACGAGGTCGGTTTCGATCCCATCGATTCAGGGTCTCTCGATGACTCCTGGCGCCAGCAGCCGTCGACGCCCGTCTATTGCTGCGACTGGAACATCGAGGAGACGCGCAAGGCCCTTACTCAGGCCGTCAAGGGAAAGGCCGCTGCAACGCGGGATAAATTGCCCGAACAATTCGCGGCTCTTGGCCCCAGTCCGACGCACGCCGATGTTGTCGCGTCCAATCGGAACAACAATACCCCGGCGTAATCTTTCAAAGTTCGCAGGCCGCAGCACCATCTCCTTTCGCGTTTAATGACGAGCGGAGGTCTCACCGATCTGGGCTTACAGGGCTGCGGTGTGCGCAGGCTTTTGAGGCCTCGTACGGCTTCAGACTCGGTTGACATGCGCGGGCGACGGATCGAAGCCGATAGGACGCCAAATTTTGGGCGCGCGGGACGGTAACTCAGACAAAACAGAACCCGTGCACGATCAGGCCACCTGCGGTTCCGCAGGAGATGTTATGCGATCCGGCGAGCACAGATCGGGAACGGCAACGGTTGCGCAAGCTTAGCGGGGTTGCCTTCGATTGCTGCGCTCGCAGGCGGTGCTGCAGCTCTACCGGCTTGAGACCGCAGGTCCGCTGAAAAGGGCATCCCCAAGAAATTGCCGCCCAGGCATGCAGGGTGCGCGCAGACCTTGCGGCGAACCAAGCAGTGCCTCCGAACAAGATCCGCATTGGCGCGTTACTTTAGGCACCGATTGCGGAGAACTGACGTGAATGACTTTCTTTTTCGACTGGCGGATTTTCTTTCCCGCCCTCCCGGCTTTTATTTTGTTATTGCAGCGATGGTTGGCAGCACCGCGCTGGTGCCGTTCGGCTTCACAAACGTCGTCACCTATGCTCTGTCGGTCGCG
>UCOA01000032.1 GCA_900474095.1 Hyphomicrobiales bacterium
GGCGGGCCGCCATTGCCGATTCTACGTCCTCGGAAACGATGATCGCCGGGTCAGGGATCAAGGTGGCAAAAGCACGGCCGCCCATGAACCGCGCCGAGGGCACGGGATCACCGAGTGCATTGACGTTGATCAGCGTATCGCGCGCCTCGTCCAGCGCCATCTTCCTTGCACCCATCGCCATGATCACCACCCAGGTTCCGGTGGAGACGACGGAAAAAGGCGCTGGGCGCGTCAGGACATGGGGTAGCAGCGAGGCGTTGGAATCGTGGATGCCGCAGAAGACCGGCAAGCCTGCCGGCAGGCCGGTTTCCTTTGCGGCCTGCGCGGTCAGACCACCCAGACAGTCGTTTGCCCGGCGAACCGGTGCAAACAGCGGCCGCCAGCCGCGGCCATCGACCATCGTCGAAAAATCGCCGGCATAGGGGTTCCACAGGTCGGTGTGGCAGCCAAGCGAGGTCGGTTCCGTGGAGAGTACGCCGCTCAGCCTATAGGACCAGTATTGCGCATAGGTGAGGATCGTTGCGACATGAGCGAACAGCTCCGGGAATATCTGCTCCTGCCAGAAGATCTGTGCGCCGATATTCAATCCCATCGGCAGCCGCGCCGTGCCGGTCTCGGCAAAGGGCGGTCGGACCTTGTCGTAATCTGCTGCCAGGGTGTCCGGTCCGGTATATTCGTAGTCAAGCAACGGCAGGGCAAGGTCACCGTTCCCGTCGAGCAGCACGGCCGTCGCCCCGTGGGTGGTAACCGAAATCGCGTCGATCGGTGTTTCGGCATTGAGCGCGGCAAGGCTATCGACGATGAAGCGCCACAGCCGCTCGACGTCGAAATGCGGATAAAGGCCGTCGGTAGTCACGCCATTGGCAGTCTTGCGCACGGCCGTTTCCTCGAAACGGTCAAGATCGACAAGTGCGACCTTGGCATTCGTCTTGCCGATGTCGATGACGGCGATGGTTTTCATGGCATTACTTCATGTGAAAGACAGTGACGAGCGGAACGGCGACCGGCTCATTGTCCGCTTTCGTTTCCATGATGTCAGCCATAAAGGCCCACCATTTCCGCATAACCGGATGCTCACGCAGATCGGCCATGGTGTGATCGTCGCGCCGCCAGAGAACGCCGAAAAGGAGATTGGTCTCCTCATCGAGATGGATGGAATAATCCGACACGCCTGCGGATTTCAGAAGCTCCGACAGCTCAGGCCAGATGGTATCGTGGCGGGCCTTGTACTCGGCTGCCATGCCCGGATTGAGCCGCATGCGAAAGGCGTATTTTTCCATGGATTGTCCTCAATGCGCGACGCGACGGCGCGCACGCGCCCACAGGATCGGCAAGGCAATGACCGAAATCAACAACACGCCGACGAAGATCGACATGACGATCCCCGGCACATTCAAGAGCCCGAAGCCGAAGGTGACCATTCCCATGATGAAGGCCGCGAGCACGACGCCGGGAACGGTGCCGGAACCGCCGAGAATGCTGACGCCGCCAAGTACGACCATCGTCACGACTTCGAGTTCGACGCCAAGCGCGATCGAGGGTCGGGTCGAACCGAGCCGCGAAGTCAGGCAGATCGAGGCAATGCCGGCCATCAGGCCCGTCAGCAGGAACAGGATGAACTTGACCCGGCCTACGCGCACCCCGGAGAAAAGTGCTGCCGTCTGGTTGTTGCCGATCGCATAGACCGCGCGACCGAAATTCGTCTTGTGCAGCAATACACTGTAGATCACCGCAAAGACCGCAAAGAGAACCAGTTCGAAGGAGAAGACCCACCAGACATAGCCCTGCCCGAAATAAGCGAAGCTTGCAGGATAGCCGGTAAAGGCCTTGTCTCCGAGAATGATGAACGACAGGCCGCGAAACAGGCTCATCGTCCCTATGGTGACGACGATCGACGGCAGACCGAGGCCGGTGATCAACAGGCCGTTGATTGCCCCGCAGAGGACGCCCGTGCCGAGACCGACGACAACGAGCATCGGCGTATCGAAACCGAAGCTGACCGCCAGCCCCATGGCCGTCGAGGAGAGCGCGATGATCGAGGCAACCGACAGGTCGATCTCGCCGGCGATGATGACCAGCGCCATGGCAAAGGCGATCATCGCCTTTTCGGTGAAGTTGAAGGTTGCGTCGGACAGGTTCCACGGGTCGAGGAAATAGGGCGAGGCGAAGGAGTTGATGGTGAAGACCAGCACGGCCACGACCAGAAGCAGGCTCTCCCAGCTCTTCAGCAGCCGATTGCCGCGGCTTTGCAACCGGTCGGGAATGGCCCGGGGTGAGAGATGTGCTTCCGCCATCAGACCGCCTCCGCTTTCTTAAGGATGACACGACCCTTGCGCTTTTCTGCCCGGGCGTTGACGGCAACGGCGATGATGATGACCGTTCCGGAAATTGCGAGCTGCGCGAAGGGCGAAATGTTGACGACCGGCAGCGCGTTCTTGATGACGCCGAGGAACAGGCTGCCGAGGACGGCACCCGGCACAGAACCAATGCCTCCGGCAATCGAGATGCCGCCGATGACGCAGGCCGCGATGATGTCGAGTTCGAAACCGGCGGCGATATCGACATAGGCGACGGCATAGCGCGAAACCCAGAGATAGCCCGAGAGACCTGCCAGCGCGCCGGACAGGCAATAGGCAAGGAAGCGCGTGCGGCCGACGTCGATGCCGGTGTAAACAGCCGCATGCGGATTGCCGCCGACGGCATAGAAGGCGCGGCCGACCGGTGTGCGCGTCATCAGCAGGTAGACCGCGGCGATTGCCAGAACCGAAAGCCACGAAAGGACCGGCAAGCCGGCAAGCGGCGCACGCGGCAGCGCCTTGAAGGCGTCGCTCATCTGATGGGCATTGATCCAGGCACCGTTGCTCAAAAGGAAGATAGTGCCACGATAGATGGTCAGCGTGCCGAGCGTCACGACGATCGGCGGAATGTCCAACTTCCAGACAAGCAGGCCGTTGATCGAGCCGAGAGCCGCCCCCAGGATAACGACAGCGAAAATGACCAACGGAATTGGCACCTCGGGAAACGCGGCATTGATCATCGCTGCGACCATGCCGCAGAGCGCCAGGTTGGCAGCCATGGAAAGGTCGATGCAGCGCGTCAGGATGACGGCCATCTGGCCGAGCGCCAGGATGATGAGGATCGACGTGTCATTATAGACCCGGGCAAGATTGGCGGGCGCGACAAAGCCGGGGAAGCGCAGAGTGATCGCCACCAGCAAGGCAGCTATGGCGATGACCAAAAGGATTTCGCGGTACTTCAGAATTTTGGTCATCACGCCGCCTCCGATATGCCGGCCGCGGCCCGCACGAGTTTTTCCGCCGTCAGCTCGGAACGTTCGAAACGCCCGGCGATGCGGCCCTCGCGCATCACGATGACGCGGTCGGCCATGCCCATTATTTCGGGAATTTCCGAGGACACCATGATGACGCTGAGCCCCTGCCCCGCCAATTCACTCATGAAGGCATGGACTGCGGCCTTGGAGCCGATGTCGATGCCCTTGGTCGGCTCATCAAGAACAATCACCTTCGGCTGCGTCGCCAGCCACTTGGCGATGACCACCTTCTGCTGGTTGCCGCCTGACAAAGTGCCGACGTCCTGATCCAGCGATGCCGCGCGCAGATCGAGCCGCTGGGTATATTCGCGCGCCAGCGCGAATTCCTTGGCGAGCTTGAGGAAGCCTGAGCGCGAGGTCCGGTGCAGCGAGGGCAACGTGACGTTCTGGAAGATCGGGAGACCGATGATTGCGCCCTGGCGGCCGCGTTCCTCAGGCACATAAACGATGCCGGCTTCGATCGCCTCGGCCGGTGAGCGGATGACAAGGACTTCACCGTCCAATTTCACGGCACCGGCAGAGGGCCGGGTGATGCCGATCAGCGACTGCATGAATTCGGAGCGCCCTGCACCGATCAGGCCGTAGAAACCGAGTATCTCGCCGCGGCGAAGCTCGAAATTAATATCCTCGAATTCGGTCGGATGGCGATAGCCGGAGACGGTCAGCACAGGTTCGCCGATCGCCACATCCACCTTCGGAAAGACCTGACCGACATCGCGGCCGACCATCATCTTGACCAGCTGATCCTGCGTCACATCGGCGATCAGTCCCTCGCCGACCATGCCGCCGTCGCGGAACACGGTGTAGCGATCGGCGATCCGGAAAATCTCGTCGAACTTGTGGCTGATGAACAGGATCGCCTTGCCGTCCGCCTTCAGCCGGTCGATCAGTTCATAGAGTTCGTGAATTTCCTTGTGCGACAGCGCGGCTGTCGGCTCGTCCATGATGACGACGCTGGCGTCGATCGATAAAGCGCGCGCGATCGCCACCATATGTTTGTTGGCAATGCCTAGATCGCGCAGCCGGATGGTCGGATCGATTTCCGCCCCGACCCGGCGCAGCAGTTCGCGCGCATCGCCGTTCAGCTTCTTCCAGTCGATCAAGCCGAAACGATTGCGCGGTGCGTGACCCAGAAAGATGTTTTCGGCGACCGAAAGTTCGTCGAACAGCACCGTTTCCTGATGGATCGCGGTGACGCCGGCATGCGCCGCCGACAGGGCGGTCGGAAAATGGGTTTCATCTCCGTCGACGCAGATCACGCCGCCATCCGGCTGGTAGATGCCGGTCAGGATTTTCACGAGGGTTGACTTTCCGGCGCCGTTCTCGCCGATCAGCGCCGTCACGGAGCCTGGATAAAGCGTCAGCGAGACGCCGGAGAGTGCGCGCACGCCCGGAAAGGACTTGGAGATGTCCTCCAGCACGATGGCGGGCTTCATCCGCGATGTGGTCGTTTCCTGCAACAAGGGGCAATCCACCGGTGAGGTTGATTTTCAATCGTCGGGAACCCGGCGGCAAATAGAGCTGCGGCGTTCTCCGGGCTAACCCTCCCCCTTGTGGGGAGGGTCGGAGCGAAGCGACGGGAGGGGTTTTTCTTGTTTAAAAAGAAAGTCCCCTCCCCAACCCTCCCCACAAGGGGGAGGGAGTCACGCCCAGATCAGAAGATCTTGGCGAATTCCTCGACATTCTTGGCGTCATAGACGAACGGGTCGGCCATCGCGCCTTCGTTGTTGTCATCGAGCTTGACGGTGCCCATGCGGCCCATCTTCAGCTCGGCGCTCGGCTTTGCTTCCGCGCCGCCGATCAGGTCATAGGCGATCATGGTCGCGGAATAGCCGAGATCGATCGGGTTCCAGATCGCGAAGGACTTGGACGAACCGGCCTTCACATGGCCTGCCATCTCCGAGGGAAGGCCGAGACCGGTGACGTTGATCTGGCCGACTTTGCCGGCGTCTTCGACGGCCTGGGCTGCGGCAACGATGCCGACTGACGTCGGGGCGATAATTGCCTTCAGGTTCGGATAGGACTGAATGAGGCCCTGCGTTTCGCGGTAGGACTTGTCGGCAAGGTCGTCGCCATAGACCGTTGCTACGACATTGATGCCTTTGTAGTTGCCCTGAACCTTCTTCATTTCCTCGATCCAGGTGTTCTGGTTCGTGGCTGTGGCAGAGGCTGAAAGCACGGCGACATCGCCGCCGTCGGGAAGGTAATCAGCCGCGAGCTTGATGATCATGTTGCCGATCAGCGGGTTGGACGACGGGTTGAGATGCATCAGGCGACCTTCCGGCGCGACGCCGCTGTCCCAGGAGATGACCTTGATGCCGCGATCCATCGCCTTCTTCAGCGCCGGAACCAGCGCGTCCTTGTCATTGGCCGAGATGGCAATGGCATCGACCTTCTGCGCCACCAGCGAATTGATCACTTCGATCTGACCTTCAGCCGTCGTCGACGTCGGGCCGGTATAGATGATCTCGACGTCGCCGAGTTCCTTGGCGGCTTCCTGCGCGCCCTTGTTGGCGGCCTCGAAGAAGCCGATGCCGAGCGCCTTGACAACGAGGGCAATCTTCTTGTTTTCGGCATGCGCGGTGCCGGCCATCAGCGCCAGCGAAACCGCCGTCGTGACCATCAGTGCCTTCAAAATCTTCATTGACGTTCTCCTCCCTGAAGCCGCGCGGTCCCGATGACCGCGTTCATTCGGCTTTATGCTTTTCAAATACTGCCGGCTGGCCCTGAAGCCTTGGACACCGGCGGTTTTCCACTCCCCTTCTTCCGCCAGCGTCATGCCGACGAAGAAGCATTCTCCTCAAGATTGCCGGACCTCGTATTGGCAACGACCAAATTGACGCCGGCATCTTCGAGCATCCGGACATGCCTGTCCTCGATGCCCGAATCCGTGATCACCGTGGTGATGCGCTTCAGCCCGCAGAGAATGAGGCTCGAGCGCTTGTGAAATTTCGACGAGTCGATCAGCACGACGAGTTCGTCGGCCTGGTCGATCAGCTTCTGTTCGGCCTGGATGAGCAGCGGATCGCCCTCCATCAGGCCGAGGGGCCCAAGCCCCTGCGCACCCATGAACATGCGGCGCGCATAGAAATTGCGCGTGACGTCATTGTCGAACGGGCTGAGGATGATGTTCTGCTCGCGGTAGATCGTGCCACCCGACAGCATCACCGTATTCTTCGAATGCTTGAGCAGGTGTTCGGCGATCGGAAAGGAATTGGTGAACACCTGCATCCGTCGGTTGGCCAGAAAATGCACCATCTGGAAGGTCGTTGTGCCGCCATTGATGATGATCGGCTCACCGTCCTGGCAGAGCGCCACCGCCTCCTTGGCGATTGCCTGTTTCTGGCGGGCATGCAGGCCTTCGTTGACGCTGAAGGGTCGGCCGGCGAGACCGACGAACTGCGGCGGGTTGATCGCCTCCGCGCCGCCGCGCACCCGGCGAAGACGTTTCTGCACGTGCAGAGCGGCAATATCTCGGCGGATCGTCGCCTCGGAACTATCCGTCAATTCGACCAACTCAGGCACGGTGATGACCGGCTTGTCCTGAACCGCCGACAGAATGATCCTGTGTCGCTCTTTTTCGTGCATTCCATCCTCCAACGACACCTATGCTTCCATCACGACCGTGCATTGTCAATCACTTTCAATCATATTTTTTCATTGTGCATTGCAATATGACTGAATTTGATCGTTTCTGATTGACATGACGCCGATCTTTATGTGATCTGATCACAACGAACGCGCTCTAAGCCTCTCAAAGATTGGATAGGCCGGCGCAGAATTGACTGGGAGGAATGATCGATGCTCGACAAGCAACAAGGCGCGCGCCTTGCCAATCTCTGGGATGACAACAAGGCAGCTGCGATGAGCGAACCGGAGCGGCTGCTTTACCGCTCCAACCTGCTCGGTTCCGACAAGCGCATCACCAATTACGGCGGCGGCAACACCTCCGCCAAGGTCATGGAAAAGGATCCGCTCGGCGGCGGCGAGGTCGAGGTTCTCTGGGTCAAGGGCTCCGGCGGCGATGTCGGCACCATCAAGATGGAGGGTTTCTCGACACTCTACATGGAGAAACTGGAGGCCCTGAAGGGCCTTTACCGCGGCATCGATTTCGAAGACGAGATGGTCGGTTATCTGCCGCACTGCACCTTCAATCTCAATCCCCGTGCAGCCTCGATCGACACGCCGCTGCACGCCTATGTGCCGAAAAAGCATGTCGACCACATGCATCCGGACGCAATTATCGCCATCGCTGCGTCGAAGAACAGCCGCGAGCTGACTCAACAGATTTTCGGCGAGGACATCGGCTGGCTGCCCTGGAAACGTCCCGGCTTTGAGCTTGGCCTCTGGCTGTCGAAATTCTGCGCGGAAAATCCGGATGCGCGCGGGCTGATCCTTGAAAGTCACGGGCTTTTCACCTGGGGCGACACGGCCAAGGAAGCGTACGAGACGACCATCGAAATCATCAACAAGGCAATTGCCTGGTTCGAGACGGAAAACCGCGCTCCGGCTTTCGGCGGTGCGGTAAAGCCGGTGCTGCCTGCCGCTGAGCGCCGCGCAGTCGCGCAGAAACTGATGCCGGTCATTCGCGGCATGATCAGCGCCGACGAACGCAAGCTCGGGCATTTCGACGACAGCGAGGCCGTGCTCGACTTCGTCACCTCCAAGAACCTCGCGCCGCTGGCAGCGCTCGGCACATCCTGCCCCGACCATTTCCTGCGCACCAAGATTTGCCCGCTTGTCGTCGATTTCGATCCGGCCAGTCCCGATATCGACAAGACGCTCGCCGGCCTTGAAGCGGCAATCGCCGAATACCGCGCCGGTTACGCCGCCTATTACGAGCGTTGCAAGCGCGACAACAGCCCGGCGATGCGTGACCCGAATGCGGTCGTCTATCTCATCCCCGGCGTCGGCATGATCACCTTTGCCAAGGACAAGGCGACGGCCCGCATTTCCGGCGAATTCTACGTCAACGCCATCAACGTCATGCGCGGCGCCTCCGGTGTCTCGACCTATGTCGGCCTGCCGGAACAGGAGGCTTTCGACATCGAATACTGGCTGCTCGAGGAAGCGAAACTCCAGCGCATGCCGAAGCCGAAGATGATGGCCGGCAAGATCGCGCTGGTCACCGGCGGCGCCGGCGGCATTGGCAAGGCTACTGCGAACCGACTAATGCAGGAAGGCGCCTGCGTGGTGCTCGCCGATATTGACGAGACCGCGTTGGCTTCGGCTCTGGACGAACTCGGCGGCCGTTACGGCAAGGATTTCGTTCGGGCCGTCAATATGAATGTCACCGACGAAGCCGCAGTCGAAAAAAGCTTTGCCGATACGCTGCTCGAATTCGGCGGGCTCGACATCCTCGTCTCCAATGCCGGCCTTGCCTCCTCGGCGGTCATCGAAGACACGACGCTGGCGTTGTGGAACAAGAATATCAACATCCTGACGACCGGCTATTTCCTCGTCTCGCGCGAAGCCTTCCGCATCTTCCGTCAACAGAAAGCCGGCGGCAACGTCGTCTTCGTCGCTTCCAAGAACGGTCTTGCCGCCTCCCCCGGCGCATCCGCCTATTGCACGGCAAAGGCTGCCGAGATCCACCTTGCCCGCTGCCTGGCGCTCGAAGGCGCGTCCGCCCAGATCCGCGTCAACGTCGTCAATCCGGATGCCGTGCTGCGCGGCTCCAAGATCTGGACCGGCGAGTGGAAGGAACAGCGCGCCGCCGTTTACAAGACGGATATGGAAGGACTGGAGGCGATGTACCGCGAACGCTCCATGCTGAAGCTCAGCGTCTTCCCGGAAGATATCGCCGAGGCGATCTACTTTCTCGCCTCCGACATGTCGGCCAAGTCGACCGGCAACATCATCAATGTGGACGCGGGCAACGCCCAGTCGTTCACACGCTAGACCGGAGGGCGACATGACATTGATGATCAAAAAAGACGTCATCGACGCGGACAATGCCGCGCGCATTGCCGATCTGAAAGCCGATTACGACTATCTCGGCGCGCAACTGTCGCGCCGGGGCATCGACATCGGCGCCATCAAAGCGAAAGTCGCAGCTTACGGCGTCGCCGTACCCTCCTGGGGCGTCGGCACCGGCGGCACGCGCTTTGCCCGTTTTCCCGGTACCGGCGAACCGCGCAACATCTTCGACAAGATCGAGGATTGCTCGGTCATCCAGCAACTGACGAGAGCGACGCCGGCCGTCTCCCTGCATATCCCGTGGGACAAGGTCGATGACCTCGAGGAACTGAGGGAGAAGGGCAACGCGCTCGGCCTCGGTTTCGACGCGATGAACTCCAACACTTTCTCCGACGCACCGGACCAGGTCCATTCCTACAAGTTCGGCTCGCTGTCCCACGCCGACGCCGCCACACGCAGGCAAGCCGTCGATCACAATCTTGAATGCATCGAGATCGGCAAGGCGCTCGGCTCCAAGGCGCTGACCGTCTGGGTCGGCGACGGCTCCAACTTTCCCGGCCAGAGTAATTTCACCCGCAGTTTCGAACGTTATCTCGAAGCGATGAAGGCCGTCTACAAGGGCCTGCCGGATGATTGGCGCATCTTCACCGAGCACAAGATGTTCGAACCGGCCTTCTACTCGACCGTCGTGCAGGATTGGGGCACCAACTATCTGATCGCCCAGGAGCTCGGCCCCAAGGCCTATTGCCTTGTCGATCTCGGTCACCATGCACCGAACGTCAATATCGAGATGATCGTCGCCCGCCTCATCCAGTTCAAGAAGCTCGGCGGCTTCCATTTCAACGATTCGAAGTACGGCGACGACGATCTCGATACGGGGTCCATCGATCCCTATCGTCTGTTCCTCGTTTTCAACGAACTGGTGGATGCGGAAGCACGCTGCGCCGAAGGGTTCGCGCCAGCCCACATGCTCGACCAGAGCCACAATGTTACCGACCCGATCGAAAGCCTGATGAATTCGGCGATGGAAGTCAGCCGCGCCTATGCGCAGGCGCTGCTTGTCGATCGGCCGTCGCTCGAAGGCTATCAGGATAGTAATGACGCGTTGATGGCGACGGAGACGCTGAAAGCGGCCTTCCGCACCCATGTCGAGCCCATTCTGGCCATGGCCCGGCTCGAGGCCGGCGGCGCGATCGCACCGGTCGCGGCCTACCGGGCGAGCGGGTACCGCGCCAAAGTGTCGAGCGAGCGGCCAGCATCGCAGAGCGGCGGCGGCGGCATCGTCTGAGTCTCGACTGATTCGCGAAACGGCGCGATGATTGCCGGGCCGTTTCGCTCAGGCAGTAGCGCGGATTCCGGCTCGTCCCGATCCGAAAGACTCCTCCATGCCTTCCTTTCAAGCTATTGAAAGCAAAAAAGCTTCGAAGATTCACTTTCCCTCTGACGCGGTTCTCTTTTCGCTCTATCCTGCTCCTTGCGGATACAACGGAAAGGAACCATCCATGGGTATCGAAAGTATCGTCGTTTTTCTGATCGTCGGCGCCATTGCCGGCTGGCTTGCAGGTCTCATCGTGTCGGGTTTCGGCTTTGGCCTGCTCGGCAACATCGTTGTCGGCATGATCGGGGCCCTCATAGCCGGGGCGCTGTTTCCGCGGCTCGGCTTCGGTGTCGGTGGCGGCGTGCTCTGGGCGATCGTTCACGCAACTCTCGGCGCGGTCATCCTGCTTGCGCTGATCAGGATCGTCAAACGCGCCTGACGCAGACCCATGGGAAGGCCCGCGCGACCACGCGGGCTATTCCTGCTTTTCTCAGGAGTCATCATGTCTGACCTCTACGATCCTCGGATCGAACAAGCACTTCAATCCTTCATTTCCGATCATCCGGGAATGGATACGCGCAACCAGGCCATCGCCGCCATCCTGATCAACTGGTTCACCAGCCACGGCTACCTGCCGCACGACCAGGAAGGCATACGTCCGGAAAATCTTGACGCATCGAACGACGACTGAAACTATCGCCGGACAGCTCACGTGACGGTTGAGCGCCCGGAGCATCTACCGTCACTCTTCCTCATATCCGGACAGGCCGCGCATGCGGCTTCGATCCGAGTGGAGCCGTTGTAGCGCCATGAGCCTTTCCTCCGTAAAGTCGTTCTTCGCCGAAAAAGCCCCCGATATCGACGTCATCGAACTTCCGCGGAGCACCGCCACAGTCGCCCTTGCGGCCGAGGGGCATGGCGTCGAGCCGGCGCAGATCGCCAAGACACTGGCGCTCAGGGTCGCCGACGAGGTTATCCTGATCGTCACGCGCGGCGATGCCCGCCTCGACAACAAGAAATACAAGGCTCTCTTTTCGACGAAAGCCCGCATGCTTGATTTCCATGAGGTCGAGGAAGAGACGGGCCATCCCGTCGGCGGGGTTTGCCCCTTCGGTCTTGCAAGGCCGCACAGGGTCTATTGCGACATCTCGCTCAAGGTCTTCGATGAGGTCGTGCCCGCTGCCGGCGCGCCGCATGCGGCCGTCCGCATCAATCCCGACAGGATGGCGCAACTTGCTTCTGCAGAGTGGATCGACGTTTCCGCCATTTAGGCACGCCTGCCTTTGAATGAACACAAAGGTTCCTTGAAGTTAGCGTCAGTATCCGCCAGCGCTTCGCCCGAAGCGGGTTTTGCGGCTCCCATTTTCTGACATGACGAAGGAGTTGACGACGCAATGAACAGGCTTGTTTGCTTGACTTTGCTGGTCGCTGCGATTGGCGCGCCTACCGCGGCCATGGACCGGTCCCTGATCAGACAATTCGAGAAGCTCGATCCCCAGACCCGGCTGGAACAGCGATGCGATACCGAAGCGATGTGGAAGATCAACGCCGACAATACATCGTTCAAGCCGGACAAGGTGATTGCCTACACCTTTGCAGATCCGATCGTCGAAGACGACAAGATCCAAGCGCCGGGCGCCGTCTTTCGCAGCAAGGGGGAATGGTACAAGCTGAAATACAGATGCAGCACCGGGCCTGACCATATCGAGGTGCTGTCATTCAAATATACGATCGGCGACCTTGTTCCCCATGACGAATGGGAGGCCCACTATCTCTATCCGTGAGCCGAGTGGGCTCGCGCTTACCGTTACAGGACTATGAACAGAACCATGAAGGCGCCGAATGACAGCGCAACCATGATGTTCAAGAGCGTCTTCATGATATGGTCAGTCATGTCGAGCATCCTTCCTCCTCCGAGGTTCAACGTGAGACTGCATGACTCCCGGCCCGCGGGGGAGTTCGCCCGCATCGACAACCTTCGTGGCCGGTTGCGCCAAATCTCCTATCGTACAACGGATCAGCATCAGTTTTTGATCCCCCGAAAGGCGACTTCTGCCTTAATTTGCGCCTAAACTGTTAAAATAGCGTCACATTCAATCGAGCGTTTCGCGTTTGTTAACCATATGCTTCCGATTGAGCAGCGGAAAGCTCTCCAAGAGACGTGGGGATCAGGCTTTCGGGGGGCTTGGGGGATGACTGAGTTCATCCAATCGTATCGCGCGGAATATCCTCAACGCGCAAACGCAACGCTCTGCTGGAGCGGCATATTCGGCAGCATCTGGTTCCCGACCTGGTCAGGACTTCGGCGTCTGTTCCTCCCGGAGTGCTTCTTCATGGTACCAGCTGCTGTAATCAACCGTCAGAATTTGCTTTGGCCGAAAATCGGTAACCGTGCCAGCCTGTTCGAAACGGCGGCCGCCCAATTTGCGGCCTCCGGCGGGGAATTCGTAGAGTTTCGCAGTTTCGCCCGTTGAAATCATTGCCATCTGTCATTTTTCCCAGGTTTTCGAGCCTTTAGCGGATCGAATGAGGCGAACATAACAGATTTGCGTCGGTTTTGCGCGGATTGATTAAAAAAAAATCATTACGCCTAAAAAATAGGCTATTTTTTAGGCAGAAATATCCTGACCGGCTTTTCGCAACAAATTTTGGGCGTTTGCACTCAAAGTCAAAATGTCGCGGGTTTTGCGTAAAAATTGCGCAAAGGTTGAGATTTTAAAGAAAAGCGGAGGCCAGATCGCGGGAAACAGAGGCTGCCCTGCCCGAAAAAGCTCAATTTCACCAGTGATTTCGGAATTCCGCACCCTGCGCTCTCGCAAGAGTGCCTTGTCCCATAATTGTTTCTCTGGCGGAGAGAAAATGGGAGCCGAACGCCGCTACCCGCCAAACTGGCACGGCCCGTGCATGTATCTCGCCAGCCGTTGGCGGCGAAGCACGGTTCAGTTTTTCCTGGTGCTGCGCATCATCAACCCATGAGAGGTTCGAAATGACGAAATACAAGCTCGAGTACATCTGGCTCGATGGGTACACACCGGTACCGAATCTTCGCGGTAAGACACAGATCAAGGAATTCGAAACCTTCCCGACGCTCGAACAGCTGCCGCTGTGGGGCTTCGACGGTTCGTCGACCATGCAGGCCGAAGGCCGCAGCTCGGACTGCGTGCTGAAGCCGGTTGCGATCTATCCGGATCCGGCCCGCACCAACGGCGCGCTCGTGATGTGCGAAGTCATGATGCCGGATGGCGTCACGCCGCACGCTTCCAACAGCCGCGCTACCATCCTCGACGATGAAGACGCCTGGTTCGGCTTCGAGCAGGAATACTTCTTCTACGAAAACGGCCGTCCGCTCGGCTTCCCGGAAAGCGGCTACCCGGCTCCGCAGGGCCCGTACTACACCGGCGTCGGCTACTCCAACGTCGGCAGCGTCGCGCGCGAGATCGTCGAAGAGCATCTCGACCTCTGCCTCGCAGCCGGCATCAACCACGAAGGCATCAACGCCGAAGTGGCAAAGGGCCAGTGGGAATTCCAGATCTTCGGCAAGGGCTCCAAGAAGGCCGCCGACCAGATCTGGATGGCGCGCTACCTCCTTCTGCGCCTCTGCGAAAAATACGGCATCGACATCGAGTTCCACTGCAAGCCGCTCGGCGACACCGACTGGAACGGTTCGGGCATGCACGCCAACTTCTCGACCAAGCACATGCGCGAAGTCGGCGGCAAGGAATATTTCGAAGCCCTCATGGCGCAGTTCGACAAGAACCTGCAGGCCCACATCGACGTCTACGGCCCGGACAACCACCTGCGCCTGACCGGCAAGCACGAGACCGCGCCGTGGAACAAGTTCAGCTACGGCGTTGCTGACCGCGGCGCTTCGATCCGCGTACCGCACTCCTTCGTCAACAACGGCTACAAGGGTTACCTGGAAGACCGCCGCCCGAACAGCCAGGGCTGCCCCTACCAGATCGCCTCCCAGATCCTCAAGACGATCTCGGAAGTTCCGCTCGAAGGCAGCGTTTCGGCTGCCGCCTAAGCGATATCTCATGGCGCCGATTCGCTCATCGGCGCCATGATTCTCTTGATCGACGGACATCGCGTCGACAGCCCGATCCGGCCGTACTATTTGCCCTTCACGATCGGCAAAACACTTTACACCTCACACTGGTATTCCCGCCTCGCCGTGACTAAGTTTACGTCGAAAGCGCCGACGAATACAAAGCGCCGACGAACACGGGGTGTAGTCATGCAATTTCCATCCAGCACCACTTCCAGCCCGCGTGCCGGCAGCGCAGACCTACCGGCGGGCGACAGCAACGGCATCGTGGAATGGTTGCTAAGCCAGACGCGCAACGAGCGTTTCGTTGACAATATCTTCGTGGCGATGTGCGACAAGCTGATCGAGGCCGGCGTGCCGGTCTCACGCGGCACGCTGCATTTCCGCACGCTTCATCCGCAATGGCTCGGCGCGCGAATTCTCTGGCTGAAAGGCATGAAAGAGGCGGAAATCCGGCCCTTCGGCTATGGCGTCGAGGACACCGCCCAATACCGCAATAGTCCGGTCAACGAGCTCCACGGCGGTGCTACTGTCGTCCGACAACGCCTCCAACCTCAATCCGCGGACGCGCCGCCCTACCCGCTCTACGACGAACTGCGCGCCGAGGGGCACACCGACTATGTCGCCTGGCCGCTGGAGCACACGCTGGGCAAGCGCCACATCATCACCTTTGCCAGCGACGGGCCGGGCGGGTTCAGCGACAGCGAGATCACACTCCTGGCCGACCTTTTACCAGCCTTTGCCCTTGTTAGCGAAATCCGGCTGAAAAACCGCCTGGCGCGCACGCTTCTTGAAACCTATGTCGGCCCGCATGCAAGCGAGCAGATCCTCGCCGGCGCTACGACCCGCGGCAGCGGCGTAACCGTGGGTGCTGCCATCCTGATCTGCGACCTGCGTGACTTTACCGGCATATCCGATATGTGGCCTCGCGATGACGTCATCGAACTTCTGAACGGTTATTTCGATGCGATGGCTGAACCGATCGAACGGCACGGCGGCGAAATCCTGAAATTCATGGGCGACGGGCTTCTGGCGATCTTCCCGCTCAGCAATGGCAATGCTTGCCACGACCTGCTGAGTGCTATCCGCGAGGCCCAGGCCGCGATGGCGGCGCTGAACGAGGAGAACGTGAAAAAGGGCCATGAGTCTCTCGGTTACGGCATCGGCGTCCACGTTGGAGATGTGATGTACGGCAATATCGGTTCGCGCAGCCGCCTTGACTTCACCGTCATCGGCCCCGCCGTCAACATCGCCTCGCGCCTGGAAAGCCTGACCAAGGAACTCAAGCGTCCCGTGCTTCTGTCACGGGCCTTCGTCGAGACAGCAGGATGTCAGGCCCAGCTGGAAAATTTAGGCCTGCATCCGTTGAGGGGGCTGGGCGAACCGATCGATGTATTTGCCCTTTAAGAAGAAGGGATCGCCTTGGTAGCAGTGGACGCTCCGGCAGGGCGAACGGGCTGCGCCGCCGCCATCAATTTGGCTATTTTCGAAAAATCTAATTCGATGCTAATACTAGCGCAGGCAACAATGGGGGGATCCTGAATGCCGCGCGTCGCTCAGCTTTACTTCAAAACAGCCATCATCTTCCTGATCATCGGGGTTTCCATGGGCCTGCACATGGCCATCGCCGGCGATCATAGTGCCATCGGTGCGCACGCCCATGCGAACCTGCTCGGATGGGTGACCATGGCGATTTTCGGCGGATACCACGCCCTCAATCCGGCCAAGGCAGAACGTCGGATCGCGATGATCCAATATGCCGTCTATACGGCCGGCGTGGCTTTGCTGGTGCCGGCGCTCTACCTGATGCTGACCGGCAACCCGTCGCTGGAGCCCATTGTCGCGGTTGCGTCGGTCATTGCGTTCGCCGGCGTTTTGATGTTCGCAGTGATCATTTTTAGCGGCGGGACCACTGCTGCGCGCCCGGCTGCCGCCGCGCATTAAGCGCGTCGCGATCCTTTAGATTTGCGAACCGCGCTTTAGGTCTTTGATTTTACGCATGTCGTTCTCGCAAAACCGCTACACACTTTTGCGCGACATGCTTAAGCGCGCATCAAGCTGCCCATGCCCCGCCGTCGAGTTGGCATCCGCGGCGCGGGGCGCAAAGGACTTCAGGCAGCCGACCTAGCCCGGTTTCCCGACTAAATCCTTCCCGGAAGCCCGGCGATGGCCGAAGCTACACCACTCGCCGGACGTCATGCAGCCAAGGCTTTGCAGCTGCTGCCCATCAGACCGACTGATAGGCTGAAATGACCGCCGCAATCTGTTCCGCATCCAGCGCCTCTACCTGCGCTCCAGTTATGGCCTGTAGCTGATCGCTCGACAGGTTCGAAATATCTTCGGTGGACAGTCCGGAGATGGCAGACAAACTGATCGACGCGATGTCGGCGGTTGAGAAGGTCGCCAGGTCTTCAGTGCCGAGAGCCGCGATTTGCGCCGAGCTCAGGCCTCCAACCTGGGAAGATTTCAAAGCTTCAACCTGTTCGGTCGTCAACGCGCTGATCTGCGCCGTGGTCAGGCCCACGACCGCCTTCGCGTTCAGGGCTCCAATCTGGTCGGTGGAAAGTCCGGCGATGTTGCTGGTGCCCAGCGCCCCGAGTTGTATGGCGTTCAGGGCTCCAATCTGTTCGGTGCTCAGGTCGCCGATCTGGCTGGTACCCAGGGCCCTGATTTGGCTGAAAGTCAGCGCTGCCACCTGGCCTGTCGTCAAGGCCGCGGTCTGATCAGAGGTAAGTGCCGCGATATTGCTCGTGGAGAGGCCGGATATCGCAGTGGAACTGATCGCCGCGATTTCGCCAGTCGAAAAGGTTGTCAGGTCCTCGGTAGACAGAGCAGCGACTTGCGTCGATCCCAATGCGGCGATCTGTATCGAAGACAAGGCGGCGATCTGGCCGGTTGACAAAGCCGCGATCTGTGCGGAGGTCAAACCCGCAATCGCATCCGCACTCAGGGCGGCAATCTGGCCGGTGGAAAGCGCTGCAGTATTGGACGTGGACAGTCCCGGCAAGGCAGCCGCGCTGATCGCCGCGATTTCGTCGGCCGAGAAGGTCCCCAGGTCTGCCGTGCTCAAAGCGGCAATCTGCGTCGAGCTGAGGCTCGCAACCTGCGTCGATGTCAGAGCCGCTACCTGTGCAGCGGACAGGGCGTCGATCTGCATGGCGCTCAGGCCCGTGACCGCCTTCGTGCTCAGGGCGGCAATCTGGTTAGTGGAAAGCGCGGCGATGCTGTCGCTGGGCAGAGCCTTGGCTTGACCCGAACCCAAGACGCTGATCTGCGACGTGGTCAGCGCTGCGATCTGCGCGGAACTCAAAGCCTCGACCTGGCCGGAAGACAATGCTGCCACCTGGCTTGTGGTCAAGACCGCGATTTGGTCGGCGCTCAGGGCCGCAATAGTGTCTGCGGACAGT
The DNA here is from genome assembly GCA_900474095.1 of Hyphomicrobiales bacterium. Taxonomy (GTDB): domain Bacteria; phylum Pseudomonadota; class Alphaproteobacteria; order Rhizobiales; family Rhizobiaceae; genus Pararhizobium. Next base: position 18,024 of record UCOA01000032.1, read on the forward strand.
CCGGACAGGGCAGTCGCACTGATCGCCGCGATTTCGTCGGTCGAGAAGGTCCCCAGGTCTGCCGTGCTCAAGGCGGCAATCTGCGTCGAACTGAGGCTCGCAACCTGCGTCGATGTCAAAGCCGCAACCTGCGCGGTGGACAGGGCATCGATTTGCGTGGAGCTCAGGCCAGTGACCGCAGTGGGGCTGAGGGCGGCAATCTGGTCAGCCGAAAGCGCTGCAATGCCGGACGTTGAAAGTCCCGACATGGCGGTCGAGCTCAGGGCGCCGAACTGCGACGTCGTCAGCGCCGCGAACTGCTCGGACGTCAGCGCCTCGATCTGGCTGGAAGACAACGCTGCCACCTGACCAGTCGTCAAGACCGCGATCTGGTCGGCGCTGAGGGCCGCAATAGTGTCGGCGGACAGTCCGGATAGGGCAGTCGCGCTGATCGCCGCCAATTCACCGGTGGAGAAGGTCGCCAGGTCTGCCGTGCTCAAGGCGGCAATCTGCGTCGAACTGAGGCTCGCAACCTGGGACGATGTCAAAGCCGCCACCTGCGCGGTGGACAGGGCATCGATCTGCGTGGAGCTCAGGCCTTTGACCGCGTTCGTGCTCAGGGCGGCAACCTGGTCGGCGGAGAGTGCGGCGAGGCTGTCGCCGGACAGAACCTCGACTTGCACCGAACTCAGCGCACCGATCTGCGAGGTGGTCAGCGCTGCGATCTGCGCGGAACTCAGTGCCTCGACCTGGCTGGAAGACAACGCTGACATCTGGCTTGCCGTGAAGGCCGCGGTCTGGTCGAGGCTGAGAGCCACAATAGTGTCGGCGGATAGTCCGGATAGGGCAGTCGCGCTGATCGCCGCGATTTCGTCGGTCGAGAAGGTCGCCAGGTCGGCCGTGCTCAAGGCGGCAATCTGGGTCGAACTGAGGCTCGCAATTTGCGCCGACGTCAAAGCCTCCACCTGCGCGGTTGACAAGGCATCGACCTGCGAAGAGGACAAGCCGACGAACGCCTTCGTGCTCAGGGCGGCAATCTGGTCGGCGGAAAGAGCGGCGATGCTGTCGTTGGACAGGACCCCGGCTTGCATCGAACCCAAGGCGGCGATCTGCGACGTCGTCAGCGCTGCAACCTGCTCGGAACTCAAGACCTCGATCTGGTTGGAAGACAACGCGGCCACCTGGCTCGTCTTCAGGGCTTCCGTCTGCTCGGGGCTAAGTGCCGCAATAGCGTCGGTGGACAGTCCCGGTAGGGCAGCCGCGCTGATTGCCGCGATTTCGTCGATCGAGAAGGTCGCCAGGTCGGCCGTGCTCAAAGCGGCAATCTGCGTCGAACTGAAGCTCGCAATCTGCGCCGACGTGAAAGCCTCAACCTGCTCGCCGGACAAGGCATCGATCTGCGCGGAGGTCAAACCTGTTACCGCCTTCGTGCTCAGGGCGGTAATCTGGTCCGCGGAGAGAGCGGCGATGCTGTCGCTGGACAGGGCCTTGGCTTGCACAGAACTCATGACGCCGATCTGCGACGTGGTCAAGGCTGCGATCTGCGCAGAAGTCAGGGCTTCGATCTGGCTGGACGACAGCGCCGCCACCTGGCTCGTCTTCAAGGCTTCCGTCTGGTCAGGGGTAAGTGCCGCAATCTTGTCGGTCGACAGTCCGGGCATGGCAGCCGCCGCGATCGCCACGATTTCGTTGGTCGAGAAGGTCACCAGATCGGCCGTGCTCAAGGCGGCAATCTGAGCCGAGCTGAGGCTTGCAATCTGCGTCGATGTCAACGCCTCAACCTGCTCGGTGGACAAGGCATCGATCTGCGTGGAGGTCAGACCTGTTATCGCCTTCGTGCTCAGGGCGGTAATCTGGTCGGCGGAAAGGGCCGCGATGGTGTCGCTGGACAGGGCCTTGGCTTGCACCGAGCTCAGGGCGCCGATCTGCGACGTGGTCAAGGCTGAGACCTGCTCGGAACCCACGACCGCGATCTGGCTGGTCTTCAGAGCAGAGATCTGGCTTGTCTTCAGGGCAGCGATCTGGTCGGCGTTGAGTGCGGCAATATTGTCGGTGTTAAGTCCCAACAGGGCAATCGAGCTGATCGCCGCGATATCGGAGGTTGATAGTGTCGCTATGTCGTCCGCAGTCAGTGCCGAGATTTGAGTCGAACTCAAGGCGGCAACCTGCGCCGAGGTCAACGCCTCAACCTGCGTGGTTGACAAGGCATCGACCTGCAAAGAGGTAAAGCCGACGACCGCCTTCGTGCTCAAAGCGGCAATCTGGTCAGCAGAGAGAGCGGCGATGGTGTCGGTGGACAGAGCCTTGATCTGCACCGAGCTCAAGGCGCCTATCTGCGAGGTGGTCAAGACTGAGACCTGCTCGAGATCCAGCGCCGCAATCTGGCCGGTCTTCATGGCCGAGATTTGGTTCGCCTTCAGGGCAGCGACCTGGTCGGAGCTGAGAGCCGCAATATTGTCGGTGGAAAGTCCAGGCATGGCCACCGAGCTGATCGCCGCGATTTCGGCGGTCGAGAATGTCGCGATTTCATCCGCGGCCAGGATTGCGAGCTGCGCCGAGCTCAAGGCGGCGACCTGTGCAGTGGTCAAGGCCTCGATTTGGATCGAGTCCAAAGCACCAATCTGCGTGGTCTTGAGTGCTCTGACCTGGGCCGTCGTCAGGCTTTTGATCCTGTCCGTGGTGAGAACGGCGAGTTGGTCCAGGCTCAAGCCAACAACGGCCGTCGTTGATATCGCGCGGATTTGCGTTGTCGAGAAGGCCGCCAGGTCCTCCGTCTCCAAGGCGGCGATCTGGCCCGTCTTCAAAGCCGCTATCTGGGTCGCCTTCAGGGCTGCCGCCTGGCTGGAGCTAAGTGCCGCGATATGGTCGGTAGAGAGTTTCGAAATGGCCGTCGAGCTTATCGCCGCTATATCGGCGGTCGACAAGGTCGCTATGTCGTCCTCGGTCAGCGCCGAGATCTGCGTCGAACTCAAGGCGGCAACCTGTGCGGTGGTCAGGGCCTCAACCTGCGCGGTTGACAAGGCATCGATCTGCGCGGTGGTCAGGCCCATGACCGCCTTCGTGCTCAGGGCGGCAATCTGGTTCGTGGAGAGAGCGGCGATGGTGTCGGTAGAAAGAGCCCTCACTTGCTGCGGGCTCAGCACGTTGATCTGCGACGTTGTCAGGACTGAAACCTGGTCGAGATCCAGCGCCGCAAGCTGAGTGCTCTTCAGGGCAGAGATCTGGCTCGTCTTCAGGGCAGCGACCTGGTCGAAAGTGAGTACCGCGACATTGTTGGTGGAAAGTCCAGGTATGGCAGCCGCGCTGATCGCCGCGATTTCGGCGGTTGAGAATGTCACGATTTCGTCCGTGGCGAGGGTTGCGAGCTGCGCCGAACTCAAGGCGGCAACCTGCGAGGTGGTCAAGGCCTCGATTTGCACCGAGTCCAACGCACCAATCTGTTTGGTGTTCAGTCCCTTGACCTGGGCCGTCGCCAGGTTTTTGATCTTGTCCGTCGTGAGAATCGCCAGCTGATCCAGGCTCAAGCCAACAACGGCCGTCGCTGATATCGCACGGACCTGCGTTGTCGAAAAGACTGCCACGTCTTCCGTCTCCAGGGCGGCGATTTGAGACGATGAAAGAGCATTGATTTGCGCTGTCGTCAGCGCAGCACTTTCTTCCGTGGACCAGGATGTGATTGTTTTGGTTGAGAGGGATCTGATCTGGCTGACGCTTAGCGATGAAATAGTCGAAGTCATAAACGAATCCCCTTGATGTTATCACATCGCTCAAATCATTTGCCCTGCCGCCAGCCGCCGGGCAGTGCGAGCCAGATCTCCACAGCCTCCCGCACGTCCACGACATCCAGCCGGCGTCAGCCGTCCGTCCCGACGCAGAGACAGGTTGATGACTCGGCGTACCGCGCATCGGAACAATTTATGAGGGAATAGGCTTGCCCGAACCTGAGCCCGAATCACCCGCCTGACGAATGCGCGTTGCGATTCGGCGCGTTCCGCGAGGAAGAGGCGGTAGCAGTCATCGAAACAACGGAAAGCCGAGAAATCGGGCTGACGCAGGAAATGATGGTCGCGATGGCGATGGACAGGTCCGACGCCAACAAAGCCTTGGAATCCAGGTTGTTAGCTAGGTCGCAGCACCATTAGGCCCGCATCGAGCGGGCTTGGAATGGAGCGAGGCGCTCGTTCTGACAAAGCGCGTATCGGAGACGTCTTGCCGTCCGGCGCGGCGATCTATTCGCCAGGGCCTTGTCGGTGAGACGAGCGGGGGGCAAGCGCGCGGTGTGTGGTCATATTGCAAAATCTCCCATGATTTTCACGAAGGCGGGCGCGGCCAGTGAGAGGCCGGACAAAAGAAGAAGGCCGAAAGCCACGCGACGGATCGACAATGCCGACAGAGGCGGCGGCCATCGTTTGGCCGCTAAGGTTATCGCCATGACGACCGGGACGCAGAGCAGTCCCCACCAGAAACCACTATGGGGCATGTCGCCAGCCGCCGCGACCATCGCAAGGCGGACTACTGCATTGACAGCGAAGATCGCCACCAGCGTTTCGCGGATGCTGGCGGCCGACAGCGGTTGCCGGTAGAAATGATAGACGAGCGGCGGTCCGGCGGTCGAAAACAATCCCCCCATCAAGCCTGCTGCTGCGCCGAAGAAGACAAAAGAACCGGCCGAAGAGTGTGTCTTCAGCGGTGCGGGCTGCATAGCCAACTGAATGCTTGAGATGATGATGACGATCCCCAGCGCCAGCTTCAGCCAATCGATCGAGGCCGAAACCATCGCGTCAAGCATCACATAACCTGCAGCGAGGCCGACGATACTCGCCACGATGACCGGCCGGAACGAACGCCAGGCAATATCGCGCCAGCCCCGCACCAAGACCTGCGCGGCGTTGACGAGCACCATGCAGCCGACGAGCACGGCGGCGTCCGGCAACGGCATCAAGCCGGTCAGGCCGATTCCGCCCATCATGATCAGGCCGAAGGCAAAGCCGGTCAGCGTCTGCATATAGGCGGCAAGTCCCGCCAAGACCAAAAGCTCCGCAAGCCCGCCGGTGTCGCTCACTGTCACAGGTTCCTAAGGGCCGTAAACAGCGCTTCGTTCGCGCAGCCGGCCCTGTAAAACACGGGCGGCTGTCCGAGCGGTGCTGCGACACGCACCTTTTCACCACCGGCAAACCCGACGCCCGTCCAGGCATGTACCCACTCTTCGCCCTGCGGCAGATAGACGACGCGGTCATCCTGCGCCGCCTCCCAGACGGGCGCGACGAGCATGTCCGCGCCATAGAGGTAGCTGTCCTGGATCGCATAGGTTTCACGATCCTCTTGATAGTGCAGGAAAAGCGGCCGCTGTACGGGTAGCCCGCGAACGACCGCCTCATCGGACAGGGACTTCAGGTAAGGCGCAAGGTGCTTGTAGATCCGGGTCATGCGGGCAAAATGCGCGAGGACGTCCGGGTCCTTGTCGATCTGGATGTTTTCGCGCGGCCGGTTTCCCTCGTGGCTGCGCATGACGGGCGTGAAAGCCGCCATCTCCGCCCAACGCATCAAGAGTTCCGGCGTGCGGACATTGCCGAACAGGCTCGTGTAACCGCCAATATCGGAGTGATGATAGGCATTACCGAGCAGGCCCGACGACAGGGCTGCACAGATAACGGTGACGAGGCCGTCGTGGCGAGAGAAATCGACCGACTGGTCGCCACCCCACAGAAGCGGGCAATGTTTCTGGACGCCGGTGAAGCCGGCGCGCATGAAGAACAGCGCCTCGCCGGTCTGGCCGCGGCTGGCAACGGCGTTGGCGTTTACCTCCGCCCACAGCGTTGGCCACTGATTATGCATCAGCTTGGCGTCGATACCATTTGCAAGGTGGACGTCGATCGGCAGATATTCGCCGAAATCGGCCATCCAGCCGGAAAGGCCGTAATCCAGCATCTTCTTTCCGATGATGTCCTCGGCAAACCATTCGGCAGCGGCCGAATTGGTGAAATCCACGACGCCGCAGTCGAATTCGCCGAAGTCGACCAGCGCGGTCTTGCCGGTCGCATCCGTGGCGAAATAACCGGCGGCGTCCGCGATCTGAAACAGGGGACCATCGACGCAGAGATAGGGGTTGACGTAACCCAGGAAGCGGATGCCGTCATCGTTCAATTCGGCGATCCGCTGGCTCAGACCAGGATAGCGGGCCTCGTTTGCCTGCCAATCCCAGAAGAGGCGCGCACCGAACGATGTCTGGCGGAGACCGACCCAGTCCTCGCACCAGAGAGCCGAGACCTCGACGCCGGCATCTCGCATCTTCCGAAGACGCGCAAAGGAGTTTTCGCCGTCCTTCAGGCCGACGATGGCGCCGTTGTAGACCCATTCCGGCAGCGGCGGCTGGCGGCCGAATCGCTTCGAAAGCATCTCGACCAGCTCGATGAATGTCGAAGCGGCAAAAAGCTCGATCCTCTCCGGAATCGCCCAGACCTCGATTTCGTGGAAGGCCTTGCGGCGGAAATCGAAAACGGAATAGGCGGGGGTTTCCACATGGAGCGCGTAAAGCGCCGAAGAGACATAGGTCGGCTGCGGGTAGTTGGTGTTGAAGTAGTCCCCACCCGCTCGATCCCTGACGTTCGACTTGAAAGTGATTTCGCTGGTCCGGTCGCGGCCGACGCCGGGCTCCGAAGTCCATAAGGGAAACCGGCGGCCACGCAGGTCGAAATACGACATCTGCTCGCCGCCGCCCCAGACGTGCTCGTCAGGCCCTGCCGAGACACGGATCCAGAGCCGGTTCAGGGACGTATCGAGGGCCTCGAAGCTGATGGCATCCTCACCGATGATCAGGACAAGGCGCGCCGGCCGTTCTTGTCCATCCGACAGAAATACCCGGTTGCCTTCGATCTCTGCATGGGCAAACGCACGGCGCTCAATGACATAGTCCTCGATTTCGAAATTGCCGCGATACATCTCCATGCGCTCTTCGCCATGCCCGGCAAAGATCGCGGGGGCCGCCGCGCTGTGGTCGAGGATCGTCCGACCGCCGAAGGAGAGAGTGAAGCCGGTTTCTGTCTGATCGAGTTTCATGGCATTGTCTTTCAGGTCTTGCATGCTTGGTGTGGGCACGTTCAGTTCTGCGTCAGGCCAGCATCGACGACAAAGTTCGCGCCGGTGCAGCCACCGCTCTCGTCCGAGCCAAGGAACAGCGCCATGCGGGCCACATGGCTTGCCTCCAACCGGAATTTCAACGCCTGCTGGTCGATGAACTGCTGATTCTGTCCCGGCGAGGCCCAGAGCTTCAATTGCCGCTCCGTGACGATCGCGCCGGGCACGATACAGTTGACCCGGATGCCGGAGGGACCGAGCTCGCGCGCAAGCGTCTTCGTCATGCCGTTGATGGCGGCCTTCGCAGTCGTGTAGCCGACCATGCCCGGACGGCCGCGCATCCAGGAAATTGACCCCAGCATGATGATCGACCCCGCTCCCTTTTCTGTCATGCGTGGCGCGACGGCCTGCGTGGCAAAGAACTGATGATCGAGATTGAGCGACAGGGCTCGCCGCCAACTTTCCGGTTCGATATCGCCCATGGCGTGGCGGTCGTCCTTTCCGGCATTGTTGACGAGCACATCGACGCCGCTGCAGGCCTGCTCGATATCGGCAATCGTCGCGCACAAAGCCGGAATATCGGTGATGTCGCAGGCAGAAAAGGCGGCTCCGGTCGCAGCAGCCACCTTCCTGCCCTCTGTTTCGTCGATATCGATGAAGGAAACCATTGCACCCTGCGCGGCAAAAGCCTTGACCATTTCCGCGCCGATGCCGGACGCACCGCCGGTGATCAGCACGGCACGGCCTTCAAGCGATGAATAGCGGACAGTATCGTAGGCAGAGGACATGGATCAGGTTTCCGGATTGAAAAGAGGCTTTGGCAGCCCCGCCACATCGGTGCGCATGGCAAAGAGGCCTCCCGACTGCGGAAACGTCTCGAGTTCGGCATCGGGACGACCGATGCCGGCGCTCGTGCAGTACAAGGTGCGCATATCGGCGCCGCCGAAGGTGACCATTGTCGGGCACTTCACGGGAACAGGATATTGCGCAAGCAGCGTTCCGTCCGCGCTATATCGCTGTACGCGTCCGCCTTCGAAGAGCGCCGTCCAGTAACAGCCATCGACATCGACCGCGCCACCATCGGGGCGGCCCTTGTCGGTGTCGCTGCCGAAGCGGGCAAAGACCCGCTGATTGGAGGCCTCGCCCGTTTCCGGGGCGTAGTCATAGGTATAAAGCGTATAGCGCAGGGTATCGGCATGATAGAGCCTCCGGCCATCTGGCGAAAAGCCAACGCCGTTCGAGGTCAGAAGACCGCCGGTGATACGTTCCAACCCATGCCGGTCATAGCGATAAAGGCCGGCAATGCCCTTCTCGCGCGTCTCGTCCACGGTGCCGGCGATGAACCGGCCCATCGGATCGACCATGCCATCGTTGAACCGGCTTATTGCCTGATCCTCGGGATTGTCGGCAAGCTTGCGAACGAGCGTTCCATTGGCGGCGATCAGCCACAGCCCAGAACGCAGCCCGGCGATGAAGCCGCCACCCGGTGCAAGGCCGATGCAACCGACTTCTTCGGGAAGGTCGATCGTCTTCAAGTCCCCCGTCTGCGGATCGAAACGATGGATGCGGAAGCGCTTGATATCGACGAAATAGAGCACCTGCTCTGCAGCCGACCACAGGGGGCATTCGCCGAGCGATGCCTTGATGTCGAGAACAAGTGCGAAGCCGTGTTGCACGTCCGTGGCCCTCAGTAAGCGGCGGCAGGCGCAGCCGTAACGGGCGCCACCTGCCCCTTTAATACACCAAGCCAATCGTTGGCGCGGCCGGTCATCATGGCGATATCCGATGCAATCGCCGCGAAGTCGTAGCCATATCCGAGGAAGCGCTTCACCATCTCCGGGTTGGGACCGACGATGCCGACCGGCTTACCCGCCGCATGGGCGTCCTTCGCCGCCTTTTCGATCAGCGCCTGCACCTCTGGATGGGCGATGTTGCCGATATGGCCCATCGCGGCCGACAGATCGCCCGGGCCGACGAACAGCGCGTCGATGCCATCGACTGCAGCAATCTCCGGCAACCGCTCGATCGCTTCGGGTGTTTCGAGTTGGACGATGGTGCAGACCTCACCATTTGCCCGCTTCAGATAGTCCGGGATCGTGCCGAATTTCGAGCCGCGATGAACGGCGGCGACACCACGAATGCCCTGCGGCGGGTAGCGCGTATAGGATGCAGCCGCGCGCGCCTCATCGGCCGTCTGGACGAAGGGCAGCATGACCGTGCGCGCGCCGGCATCGAGCACGCGCTTGACCAGAATCTGATCGTTCCAGGCAAGCCGCACCACGGCGTCCGCCGGCGTGCAGCCGATGGCGCGCAGGATCCCGGCGACATCCGAAACTTCGATCGGTACATGCTCCATGTCGACGACGAGAAAATCGAAGCCCGCATAACCGAGCGCCTCGGCCGTCGCTGGTGCGGCCGCCATCAGCCACGTGCCAAGCGGCTGCGGGCGGTTTTCTTCGGCGAGCCACCCCTTGAAACGGTTGGTCAGGCTCATGGTCGTCTCCTCAGTAGATTGCGGGGTCGGGCACGACGGCCGTTCCGCACAAGAAATCGAAGTCGCAGCCCTGGTCAGCCTGGCTGACGTGCTGCTGGTAGAGGGCAGCAAAGGACCGTTGATAAACGGGCGGTGCAGGTTTCCAGTCTGCCCGGCGACGAGCGAGCTCCGCCTCGTCAACCTTCATGTTGATGGTTCCGGCGTTGACGTCCAGCTCAATCAGATCGCCGGTCTTGAGCAGCGCCAGCGGGCCGCCGATCGCCGCCTCGGGAGAGACGTGCAGGATGCAGGTGCCGTAGTGGGTGCCACTCATGCGGCCGTCGCAGACGCGCACCATATCGCGCACGCCCTGCTTCAAAAGCTTTTTCGGAATCGGCAGGTTGCCCCATTCCGGCATGCCCGGCGCGCCGACCGGGCCGGCATTGCGCAGCACGATCACCGTATCCTCCGAGATGTCGAGATCGGGATCATCGAGCGTTTTGTTCATGGCGCCGGGATTGTCGAAGACGATGGCTGGGCCGACATGCTTGAGGAATTTCGGGTTGGCCGCCGAGGATTTCATCACCGCACCGTTCGGCGCCAGATTGCCGCGCAGCACCTCCAGCGTTTTTCCGCGCGACAGCGGCACCACCGGATTGTCCTCGCCGCGGATGACGTCGTCGTTAAAGCAGTCCGCATCGGCGATATTTTCGCCGAGCATGCGGCCGTTGACCGTCGGCCGGGCCAGATCAAGGCGATGGGAGAATTTTTTCAGAAGCGCCAGAAGGCCGCCAGCGAAATAGAAATCTTCCATCAGGTATTCGCCCGAAGGGAAGACGTTGGCGGCCACCGGCACCTTGCCGGCCATCGCCGACATGTCGTCCAGGGAAAGATCGACACCGGCCCTTCGCGCCATGGCGATCACGTGGACGGCCGCATTGGTCGATCCGCCGAGCGCCATATAGGCGACCAGACCGTTGAGGAAACTTGCCTTGTCGAGGAGGTCGGACGGCTTCAGGTCTTCCCAGACCATCTCGACGATGCGCACGCCGCAAGCCGACGCCATGCGCGGATGGCCGGAATCGGTCGCCGGGATCGAGGAGGCGCCGGGCAATGTCAGGCCCATCGCATCGACGATCGAGGTCATGGTCGAGGCCGTGCCGATGGTATTGCAGGTGCCGGCCGAGCGCGTCATCCGGCTTTCGAGATCGACCCAATCGGATTGCGTGATGTTGCCGGCGCGCAGTTCGTCCCAGTATTTCTTAGTGTGGGTACCGGCGCCCGTCTTGATGCCGCGCCATTGGCCGTTCGACATCGGGCCGGCAGGACAATAAATGACCGGCACATCCATCGAGATCGCGCCCATCACAAGTGCCGGCGTGGACTTGTCGCAGCCACCAAGCAGCACGGCACCATCGATCGGATGCGAGCGCAGCAATTCCTCGCATTCCATCGCGAGGAAATTGCGGTAGAGCATCGTCGTCGGCTTCACCATGACCTCGCCGAGAGAGAGAGCCGGCATTTCGACCGGATAGCCGCCTGCCTGCCAGACACCGCGCTTGACTGCTTCTGCCCGATCGCGCAGATGCGCGTGGCAAGGACTCATCTCGCTCCAGGTGTTGATGATGCCGATCACCGGCCGGCCCATGAACTCGTCGCGGCGCATACCCATCTGCTGCGTGCGCTGCCGGTGTGCAAAGCCGCGCATGTCGTCGGCAGCGAACCAGCGCTGGCTGCGCAGTTCGGAGAGATCGCGTCTTTTCTTCACGTCGGTCATCCCTTGATACCGCGCCCCGGTCAGGCCGGAGACCACACGCTCCCGGACTGGGCTTCCGTTTTCAGCGAGGTGAAGAGGATCCAGAGCGCCGGGAACAAACCATTGACGAGCAGGATCCCCGCCGCAACGAAGCGGAGCGGCCTGCCGGACAGGAAGGAGGTCGAACCGGAGGCGGTGGCGATACTCATGAGGATTACTCCTTTGTCACATCATGCGCAGATAGACGGCCGTCACCGACAGTGCGGACATGACGACGGCGAGTGCCGAATCCGTAGCCGAGTGAGGAAGGAAACGGTGTTTTGATGGATGTACATCGCAATGTTCAGATGTGCCGGCCCGCCGTCCCCAGCGCCCGCAGGCTCACTCCCGCCATTCCAACCTCCGAAGACGGCACCTCATCCCGTACCGATCGCTATTTCTTGCCGCAATAATAGCGCTACGATCAATTTTTGCAAGTACGGTCGACGAGAATGTCGATTGAAGGCGCGAGCGGCAAGCACGCCAAGGCAATAAGACGTAGAAATATCAGCTTAATCAATTGATTATCATATTTTTCACTGCGGGGAATTGTTCTGGTGGAAACGATTCGCTATCATCACTTACAAGTGATAGCGCTATTATGCAGACTGGAAAAACGGTGGAAAGCGGACGCTCCGTGAAACCAACGCGCAAACGCCGCAAGATGCAGAGCGTGACCATGATGGACGTCGCAGCGCGGGCGCAAGTTTCGCCTTCGACGGTCTCCCTCTATCTGCGCAAGCCGGACGCGGTCTCGGTGTCCGCCAGCGAGTCGATCGCCAAGGCCATCCAGGCTCTCAGCTATGTCCCGAATTTGATGGCGGGCGGGCTTGCCGCCGCATCGTCCCGTGCCGTAAGCATCATCGTGCCGTCGGTGCGCAACGCGTTCTTTGCCGAAACGGTTGCGACCATGCAGGCCGAGCTTGGCAAGCAGCGGCTGCAGGTTCTGCTCGGCCACACCGAATATAGCGAGCGCGAGGAGGAAAATCTCGTGCGCATGGCGCTCTCCTGGGCTCCGGCGGCGATTGTCCTGACCGGACTTTCCCATAGCAACGCGACCCGCAAGTTGTTGCAGGAAAGCCGTGTGCCGGTGGTCGAGATATGGGAACTCGGATCTGAACCGATCGAGATGGCCGTCGGCTTCCACCACGAGCAGGTCGGCCGATCAGCCGCAGCCCATCTCGTTCAGCGCCACCGTCGCAACCTCGTCTTTCTCGGCGCCCGGCTTCAGGAGGACAGGCGAGCGGCCCATCGTGCCGAGGGTTTTATCGAGGAGGCCCGCAAGGTTGCGGGCGTCACGGCGGAGATCATCCAGCATCCCGCCCCATCGAGCGCGGAAGTCGGCGCCATGCTTCTTGGCGAGACTATGCGAAAATTTCCACAGGTGGACGGCATCGCCTGCTCGAACGACCACGTGGCATTGGGCGTCATCTTCGAATGCCAGAGACTCGGCATCGAAATTCCGGGGCGGCTCTCGGTCGTCGGCTTCGGAGACCTGAGCTTCAGCGCAGCCAGCAACCCATCCCTGAGCACGATCCGCCCGTCAGGAGACCTGATCGGCACGGAGGCAGCGCGGCTCATTCTCGAGCGCATCGCACACGGCGGCGAAAGAACGCCCACCATCATCGACACCCGCTTCACACTGCTTCACCGGCAGAGCAGCTAACCTGCCCTGCACAAGCTTAAGAGAACGTCGAAAATTAATCTACACGTTCCCCGACGGCGGTGGCGCTGATAACCAGAAGCGACGACGCCCCGGAGACAACAGCATAACAAGAAGCGCCGCGCATGCGATGCGGCATGGGATTGGAGGCATCATTTCATGAGTACCGCCTGTGAGGTAAGCTGGTTTTCCGCCCTTTGCGACGATGACTACGAGTTTCTCGGCGTCCCCGACCCCCGACTGCAATCGAGCTTCGAACACTGCCGCGATATTGTACTGCAGGCGGAAAACGGCGGCTTCGACAATGTGCTTCTTCCTTCGGGTTATGCGCTCGGCATCGACACGACGGCTTTTGCATCCGCGATCGCCGTTCTGACACGCCGTATCAAGCTGTTGATGGCCGTCAGGATCGGCGAGAGCTGGCCACCGCAGCTGGCGCGCCAGATCGCCACCATCGACCGCATTACCAATGGCCGTCTCGCGGTCAACATTATCTCCAGCGAGATGCCGGGGGAAACCCTTGCAAGCGGCCCGCGCTATGCCCGCACGATCGAGGCCATGTCGATCCTGCGCGCGCTGCTCGACGGAACGCCGGTCGACCACGACGGCACTTTCTGGAAACTGAAAGTCGATCCGTCACGCATCGCACCCGTCTCCGGGCGCTGCCCGCAATTTTACTTCGGCGGCCTGTCGGAGGACGCCCGTGAAGCCGCTGCGGCAGGTGCCGATATCTACCTGATGTGGCCGGACCGCATGGCGGCGGTTCGCGAGACGATTGCCGACCTTCACGCCCGTGCCGCCAAGCGGGGCCGAACGCTCCGCTTCGGCTACCGCGTGCATGTAGTCGTGCGGGAAACGGAAGCCGAGGCCCGCCTTGCCGCCGACCGCCTGCTATCGAAGCTCGATGACGCCGCGGGCGCGGCCATTCGTGCCAAATCCCTGGACAGCCAGTCGGTCGGCGTGCGGCGCCAGGCAGAATTGCGCGAGCAGGCCGGAAACGAGGGTTATGTCGAAGACAATCTGTGGACCGGCATCGGCCGCGCCCGCTCCGGCTGCGGCGCAGCGATCGTCGGCGACCCGGACCAGGTTCTGGCAAAACTCCAAGCCTACCGCGCGGAAGGGATCGAAGCCTTTATCCTCTCAGGATATCCGCACGCGGCCGAGGCCGACCTCTTCTCCCGTCATGTCCTGTCCCGGCTGGATCACGGACCAATTTATAGCGATCCATGAGTCCGGGGCCATATCGAATGCAAGCCGTTACAACCGATAGCCGATGTCGATTACCGCGCGGCCGGTCGTCAGCCGCGAGACGCAGCTGCACATGCGCCGGTTTTCGTGTTTTTCCTCGTCGCTGAAGAAGACGTCGCGGTAGTCGACCGTTCCCCCCTCCAGTTCGAGTATTTGGACGGCACAAAGCCCGCATTCGCCGCGTTGACAATCATAGATCATCTCGACCCCCGCACCGATCAGCGCATCGAGCAACGACTGGTCCGGCCGGACCTGAACGGTAACGTTCTTGTTGGCGACGCTGACTTCAAACGGCATTTCGGCGAATTTGCCGTTGTCGCCGAAAACCTCGTAACGCAGCCGGCTGACGGGCCGGCCGGCACGCACCCAGGCCTGTTTCACGGCCGTCAGCATGCCGAGCGGCCCGCAGACGTAAAGTTCCGCATTTTCGGGCAAGACTGCGATTTCAGCGGCAAGATCGATTGTCTTTCCTTGATCTGCGGGAAAGAGCTCGAGCCTGTCGCCGAGCAACTCCCGAAGCTCGTTCAGGAACGGCATTGCCGCAACCGAACTTGCGCCATAGACCATTCGAAAGGATTGCCCGGAAGCGGCGAGCGTTCTTGCCATCCCGTAGATCGGCGTGACGCCGATACCACCCGCAAGCAGCAGATAATGCGGCGCCCGCCACGACAGTTCGAAGCGATTTTCCGGCACGGTCATTTCGCCCCGGTCGCCGGCATGCAGCGACCAGATGAAGCGCGATCCGCCGCGGCTATTGGGATGCCGCTTGACCGCGATTGCCATTCGGCCCGGACCAGCCGGGATGCAGGTATAGGTGCGCACCGCGCGTTGCCCGCCGATCGTAACGACGATGTTGGTGTGCGAGCCCGGATCGAATGGCGGCAGATCGCCTTCGATATCGAACTCGATCTTTCTCACATCCTCGGCGATCTGCTCCGCTGAGCGGACCTGCGCCCGGCGCCAGTCCACGGTCATCCGCATGATATCCTCCTTCTTCGCGTTGCGACGCCGGCTCTTCCGGCAGTCGTTCGCGATTACTCCGATACCAGAGCCAAACCAGGCACCCGCCTCATCAGGCTCCGGTCCTGCCCCATCACGAAATCCAGATTGTGGCGCGCGAGCCGCGCGTGCTCCCGCGCCAATGCCTCGGCGCGCGCGCCCTCTCGCATCTCGATGGCGCTGACGATGTCTCTGTGCTGGCGTTGGGCGAAGATCAGCGACTGGCGAAAGGCCGGCACATCCTCTTGCCCTTCGAGAAATGCGCTTGGCGAGGCAAACGGCAGATGTGTTGCCCGCTCCACCTCGCGTCGCATCGTCTCGCTGCCCGCTAGTGCCGCAAGAGCTGCATGAAACTCCGCGTTGAGCTCCACGTAGCGATCAAACAGCATATCCTCCAGCCGGTCACGGAACGTGTTGTCCAGTTCGGCCAACAGCCTTTTCATTTGGGCCAGCCTGGCAGGCGGCACGCCACGTTCGGCCGCCAGGCGCGCGGCCGTCCCCTCGAGAACACCCCGCAACTCGATGGCGTCAAAGACATCGGCCGTGGTGAAACTCCTGACCGCGTAGCCGCCGGAGGGAATGAGCTCGAGCAAGCCTTCCTGCTCCAAGCGCGAGAGCGCTGCCCGAAGCGGCGTTCGCGACACGCCCAGTGTCTGCGCGAGCGCGATTTCAGACAACCGTTCACCCGCCCCTACACCGCCGCCGAGCACGAGATCGCGGACGCCAAGCAGGGCCTTCAGGGTCTGGGTATCGCGTTTGGGTTCGACCGCCGGCATCCGCCTACTCCGCCGCCAGCCGCGCGGCTTGTTCGGCATCGATCATGCGATCGATCAGGCGCCTTGCCCACATCGAGCCTGCATCGATATTCAAATTGTAGAAGACATGATCCGGATTGGCTTCGATCGCCTTCTGCTGTGCCTCGAGAATGACTTCATCCTCCCTGAACACCCCTGCAACCGCTTCCCGCAATTTGTGGGTCCGGGCCTGGTTGCCGAGATCCCAGTTACGGACGAAGGCCCAGAAGTAATGACAGGTGCTGCCGGTCTCCGGTGTCATCGTGTTGAGCACGAAGCCGTTGACCCCCTGGCTACGATCGCCGTCGCGCGCGCCGGTGCCGGTCACTGCCACGCCGACGTCGATCGCGATCGTTGATGGCGCCTGGAAATGGATGATCTGCCAGCGGTCGACCTTGCCCGGCCGCTGCAATTGTTCGGACCAGAAAGGCGGTGGGTCGATTCCTTCCATCCAACGGGTGACCGTGGCGGTCCTGTCGGAATGCGTAACCTCGAACGGCGCCTCGGCCACCGCTCTGTTGCCGATCGAGGAACCGTGCACGAAGGTCTCGTGCGTCAAATCCATGAGATTGTCGACAACGAGGCGGTAATCGCAGTTCACGTGGATGACCTTGCCGTCGCCCGTCCATTCCGGGTCGTCGTTCCAATGCAGGTCGGGGATCTTGGCGGGATCGGCGAGCGCAGGATCGCCCATCCATATCCACAGGAACCGGTGCCGTTCTTCCAGGGGGTAACTCTTCACGCAAGCCGACGGATTGATCGTGTCTTGCGAGGGCATGTATACACATCGTCCCGAATCGTCGAATTCAAGCCCATGGTAGCCGCAGATCACATTATCGCCGTGCAGCTCGCCCTTGGAGAGCGGCAAGAGGCGATGCCAGCAGGCATCCGCAAGCGCGACCGTTTTGCCATTCGCCTTGCGATAAAGGACAATCGGCTTGTTACAGATCGTTCTGGAGAGAAGCTGGCGCTTCACTTCAACATCATATGCAGCCGCATACCAGGCGTTCAAGGGATATGATTTTTCCACGGAGCTCCTCCTCCTGCGTTCCGAAGGTAGGATACACACTGTATACAATAAATGTCAAGCACATCGCAATATGGGCGACCTCGTCAAGCGAATGGCCACCTGCCGCGCATCAACGCCGGTGGTTTCGGCAGCGAAGAAATCACCCGCGCTTACAGTTGAGCAGATCGCGGACGGCGTGAATGTCGGCCTTACCGTCGGACCAAATCCGCAGAAGCGTGTCCTTCATCTCGTCCGGTCATTTCGTCGGGGCTGGAGTTTCACAAATCGCTCCATATCGCGACATTCACATCACCACCATATTGCTGGCTTGAAGTGTCCGGCGTTGTCTTCAATGACATGGCCCACCTGAAACAGAGTACTTTCGTCGAATGGTCTGCCGATGAGTTGGAGGCCAAGGGGCAGCCCGTCTTTGTTCAAAGCCGATGGGACAGACATGCTTGGAAGACCAGCCATATTCACTGTTACCGTAAATATGTCGTTCAAATACATGGCTACCGGGTCGGTGATTTCACCGGGTGCAAACGGCAATACCGGAGTAGTCGGGGTCAGGATCACGTCGACACCGTTTTGCCAGGCAAGATCAAAATCACGCTTGATAAGGGTGCGAACTTTCTGAGCTCTCAGGTAATAGGCATCGTAGTATCCGGCGGAGAGCACATAGGTACCGATTAGAATGCGCCGCTTCACCTCCGCGCCGAATCCTTCCGCGCGAGTGTTTTCATACATCTCGAGAAGGTCCTCACCCGGAACGCGCAATCCATAACGAACGCCATCGTAGCGGGCCAAATTGGACGAAGCTTCCGCGAGCGCAACAATGTAATAGGCCGGAAGGGCATATTTGGTGTGGGGCATCGCGATATCAATGATTTCCGCGCCAGCACTCTTGAGCCAGTCGGTTCCCTTTTGCCAAAGCTCTTCAATCTCCCCTGGCATACCATCAACACGATATTCTGGCGGAATACCTCTCTTCAAACCCCTTATCGATTTGCCGATCGCGGCTTCATAGTCCGGCACGTCGATATTCACCGATGTGGTGTCCTTCGGATCAACGGAGGCCATCGATTTCAGCAGGATTGCGCTGTCTTGTACCGTGCGGGCGATCGGGCCGGCCTGATCCAGCGAAGAGGCAAAGGCGCTGATACCCCATCTGGAGCATCGGCCATAAGTCGGTTTGATACCAACCGTGCCGGTGAAGGCCGCGGGCTGCCGGATGGAGCCCGCCGGTATCGGTAGCGATCGCCCCCGCGCACAGATGAGCAGCGACAGCCGCAGCGGAGCCGCCGGAGGAGCCGCCGGGGACCAGATTCTGATCCGAGCCCTTTTTTTGCGCCATGGGTTGATGACCCCGCCATAACAGGATGTCTCATTGGAAGAACCCATGGCGAACTCATCCATGTTGAGCTTACCGAGCATGACCGCGCCTTGGGCCCAGAGATTAGCCGTCACCGTCGACTCATAGGGCGGTTTGAAACCGGTCAGAATCCGACTGCAAGCCTGGGTATGCACACCCTTGGTGGCAAAGAGATCTTTAATGCCGAGTGGAATTCCCTCAAGAGCGCCGGCATCGCCCTTTTTTATTCTCTCGTCGGAGGCTTTCGCCATAGTACGCGCCAAGTCGCCGGTCACCGCCACATAGGCGTTCAAAGTGCTGTTGGCCAAAGCAATGCTGTTGAGAAACGCTTCGGTCAGCTCCCGCGACGTAAATTCTTTGTTTCTTAGCCCCTTCCTCGATTGGGCTATCGTCAGCGTCGCAAGATCGGTCATCGAATTTCTCTCTCAAAGAGGCACACGGTGGGCGGCAGAATAAAGGTGAGGGCGATAAAAATAACTGTGGCATTCGGCGGGAGAGGCAAACTATATTTGCGTGCAACTTGTAGGCCTCTCGACCTGTGATCGAAAGATCACATACTCACGTCTTCTCGCCGCGCAACTCCTATACCAGTCGCAATGTAGGAACGCTCAATAGCTTCCTAGCCTTACTCCGTCTAAGAAAATGCGCAAATTTTCCTTGTGGGGACTATCCGAAGCAACGTTTCCTGGAACAACCACACGTTTTTTTCTTCATATACAATCATATGACCCGACAGAAGCGATTGTCTTGGACGCTTTGATCTCCAAGCCCGGGGTTATCGCAAGATTTGTCGATTTCGGCCGCCGGCGGCATGCTCGCATTATTAACGCAGGAGATCAGCATGAAGAAATTTGGGAACGCCTGTAGCTGGATCGCGTTCGCGCTGGGCGCGGTCCAGGGGTTCCATTCAGGAACTATAGTCGGCTTTGCTAAGCCGCATCGGAATCCACCCCAAAGTTCCACGGAGCGCGCACGAGGACATAAGCCCGCCGACGTCGCCGACACTTATAGAGACGAAGCCGAGCGCCATGCTGGAGCCTATGCTACCTTGAGAAGCACCTGATATAGTCCTTACCCATGCACGCGCAAGCTATGATGAAAAGACGGTATGCGTCGGAAAGCCAATCCCGTTGACAAA
The DNA here is from genome assembly GCA_900474095.1 of Hyphomicrobiales bacterium. GTDB lineage: Bacteria > Pseudomonadota > Alphaproteobacteria > Rhizobiales > Rhizobiaceae > Pararhizobium. The sequence goes on from UCOA01000032.1 coordinate 37,568, forward strand.
CCAAGATGGTGCTTGAGCGAACTGAAAAACGGTATGGGAACGGTATAGGTCCTAGGAAACAACCAATTTCCAGAGCATTGATTGCCCAACCTGCGGGTATCTGTAATGGATATAAAAAATGGTGCCCGGAGGCGGATTTGAACCACCGACACGCGGATTTTCAATCCGCTGCTCTACCAACTGAGCTATCCGGGCATCCCTGCTTTGTGGGCAGTGGTTCCGCTTGAAGAACCGTGGGGCGGTTGGCTGCGCCCCGGAAGCGAGCGGGGTTATAACATCTTGTTCGGCGGTGTCCAGCACCAAATGACGTTTTTTCGACAGGAAAATGTCATTCGTCGCAAATATCTGAAAAACAACGAATATCCGCGAAATTTTCGGTCGCGTTATTCCTCTTCGTTTGCTTTCGATTCGTCGTCGGCTACCGGAATGGCATAGGAACCTTTGAGCCATCTGTTGAGATCAACGTTACGGCAGCGATCGGAACAGAAGGGGTAGTGTTCGCGGTGCGATGGGCGCCGGCATTCCGGGCATGGCACGGTCTTGCGCAGCGGCGCAACATTCGATGCACCCTTGTTTCCTTCAGAACTCATGGCGTTAGCCCTTCATCCAGCTTTCATGCACGTTATAGCCTTCGCCCATCAGCAGGCTCACCGTCTCGTACAGCGGCAAGCCGACGACATTGGTATACGAACCCACCAGCTTGACGACGAAGCTGCCGGCGATGCCCTGGATGCCATAGGCACCCGCCTTGCCGCGCCACTGGCCCGATGCGAGGTAGCTGTCGATATCGTGACTGGAGAGCCGCTTGAAACGCACCTTGGTGTCGATGACCTTCTGGCGCACCGTCTTGTCCGGCGTGATCAGGCAGACACCGGTATAGACCCGATGGCTGCGACCGGAAAGAAGATGCAGCGCGCTCGACGCTTCACTGACCAGTTCCGGCTTGCCGAGGACCCGGCGTCCTACGGAGACGACGGTATCGGCGGCAAGGATGTAGCTCCCTTCCCAGCCGGGCTCGCCCTTGATGGCGGCAAGCGCTGCCCGCGCCTTCTCGGACGACAGCCGCCAGGCCAGCGAGCGCGGATGCTCGGTGCGCTTCGGCGTCTCGTCAAGATCCATCGGCATCAGACGCGCCGGCTCGATGCCCGCCTGGGCGAGCAGTTCGACACGCCGCGGCGAGCCGGAGGCCAGGATCAGCTTGTGTGTCAATGCCATCGCAACAGGGCCATCGATCTCGTGTTTTGCGGCAGACAAGCCGCGCCGCGCTTACTTGAAGCGATAGGTGATACGGCCCTTGCTCAGGTCGTAAGGGGTCATTTCGACAAGCACCTTGTCGCCGGCGAGAACACGGATGCGGTTCTTGCGCATGCGACCGGCCGTATGGGCGATGATCTCGTGTTCGTTTTCAAGCTTGACGCGGAACGTCGCATTGGGAAGCAATTCGGTGACTACGCCCGGGAATTCGAGGACTTCTTCTTTCGCCATGTAGGGTATTTCTTTCTGTGCTTTTCTGTGGACGCTGCCTGCGCCCTTCAAAATTCGGCGGAAACTACACAATCGCCGCGGTTTTGTGAACAGCGGCGACCCGTCTTTTCCGGTTTTGTCGTCTTTTCCAGTTTTCTCAGGGCGCTATGCCATCTTGTCCGGCATTTGTCCAAGCAAACGATGCTTAAGCAAGGTGGCGATGTGATTTCGGACCTCGCGATAGGCCGCGACGATCTGCTCGCGGGTTCCGGTTGCAACCGTCGGGTCCGGCGTTGGCCAATATACCACGTCGATCGCCATCGACCGCGTCAATTCCAGCGCTGCATGATGCGCCTCCGGCGCAAGGGTGACGATCAGGTCGAAATAGTCGTCTTCGAGTTCGTCCAGCGTATGCGGCTGATGTCGCCCGGCCGTCAGCCCGATTTCCTGCAACACCACGTCGACGAAGGGATCGCGCTCGCCCGGCCTGACACCTGCCGAGGCGATATAAGTCCCCGGGGGCAGCATCGCTTTAGCCAGCACTTCGGCTATCGGCGAGCGGATAGCATTCATTCCGCACATGAACAGCACCGACTTCGGCGCTTTCCCGGTCTGCTGCGACAGGTTGGGGGAAGCAGCGAGCGTCACGGCTATCCCCGCCAGTAGAGCACGCAGACGAGCGTGAACAGGCGCCGGGCCGTGTCGAAATCCAGCTTTATCTTGCCCGACAGCCTGTCCATCAGCGTCTGCGAGCCTTCATTGTGAATGCCGCGCCGGCCCATGTCGATCGCCTCGATCTGGCTCGGCGTCGAGGAGCGGATCGCCTGGTAGTAGCTTTCGCAGATCATGAAATAGTCCTTCACGATCCGGCGGAACGGCGTCAGCGACAGGATATGGGTCGCCACCGCAGCACCCGCCTCGGTCGTGATCACAAGGACGAGCTTCGAGTCGATCAGCGACAGGTTGAGCCGGTAGGGACCACCGGAGTGGCCGGCCGGTTCAAAAAAATTCTCCTCGATCAGATCGAAGATCGCGACCGCGCGCTCGTGTTCGACGTCGGGCGTCGAGCGGCCGATGGTTTCATCCAGCACGACATCGCAGAGGCGGTGGCTGCCCGTCATCCCTCGCCCCCGAGATTGAGGCGGATGGCGACCGAGCGCGCGTGAGCGTCCAGGCCTTCGGCGCGGGCAAGCGCGATCGCTGCGGGTCCAAGGTCACGCAACTGGTCGGCGCCGAGACGCAGGATGGAGGTGCGCTTCATATAGTCGAGCACGCCGAGGCCCGAGGAGAAACGGGCGGAACGGGCCGTCGGCAGCACATGGTTGGAGCCGCCGACATAATCGCCGATCACTTCCGGCGTGTAGCGGCCGACGAAGATCGCACCGGCATTGCGGATCTTCGGGATCATCGCATCGGCATGGGCGATTGCAAGTTCGAGATGCTCGGCCGCGATGCGGTTGGCGAGCGGCACCGCCACCTCCAGATCGGGCACGAGGATGACCGCGCCGAAATCGCGCCAGCTGGCACTTGCGGTTTCGCCGCGCGGCAGCGTGCGGAGCTGGCGCTCGACCGCCGCCTCGACCGCCGCTGCAAAGGGTGCATCGTCGGTGATCAGGATCGCCTGGGCGCCGACGTCGTGCTCGGCCTGTGCCAGGAGATCGGCCGCGATCCAGTCCGGATCATTGTCGCGGTCGGCGATGACGAGAACCTCGGAGGGCCCGGCGATCATGTCGATGCCGACGGTTCCGAATACCTGGCGCTTGGCGGCGGCGACATAGGCATTGCCCGGCCCCATGATCTTTGCGACCGGGGCGATCGTCGCCGTGCCATAGGCAAGAGCCGCAATCGCCTGGGCGCCGCCGATCCGGTAGATTTCCTCGACGCCGGCCATGCGCGCGGCGGCAAGAACGGCCGGATTGATGACGCCACCATTGGCCGGCACCACCATGACGATGCGCTCGACACCGGCAACCTTGGCCGGCAGCGCATTCATCAGCACCGAGCTCGGATAACTTGCCGTGCCGCCCGGCACATAGAGCCCGACGGCATCGATCGCGGTCCAGCGCGAGCCGAGGCCGACGCCCATCGAATCCTCGTAGATATCGTCTTTCGGCCGTTGCCGGACGTGATGCGCCTCGATGCGAACCGCAGCGACCTTCAGCGCGCCGAGAACTTCGGAGGGAACCATGTTGATCGCCGCGTCGATCTCTTGCGTGGTGACAGCCATTCCGGTCACAGCAAAATCGAGACCGTCGAATTTCCTTGTATAATCGGCCAGCGCCGCATCGCCGCGCAGCCGCACATCATCGATGATCGCCCGCACAATCGCATTCACGTCTTCCGAGACTTCCCGCTTAGTCGTCAGAAAGGCTGCGAACTGCTCTTCGAAGCCGGGCGTGAGATAATCAAGGCGGATGGCCAATGGAAAAGTCCTTAATAGATGGTCTAAACAAGCGTGCGGCGGGCAAGTATCAGGCTCCCGGCGGATGGCGGGGCTTGAAACCGGTTTCCCATGCGCCACCGGTATCTGCAAGCTGAACCTCGATACATTCCACATCGAGCGTAATCGAGGCACCGCCGGAAAGAACGAATTCGACGGTTCCATCCGGGCCCTCGCCGTTCTGCTCGAACTGGATGGCCAGCAGCGACAGCACCTGTTCGCCATCCCTACGATTAAACCCGATGGAGCGGACAGCGTTGACACGCTTGAAAAGAAGCACGCTGCGGCGGCGTTCGAAGGATTTGCCACGCCCTTCCGCCGTTTCCCAGACGAAACGGTTGATCACCAGCGATAACTGGCGAGAGCGCGGCGCATAGGCAAGACCCGATACCTTGAAGACCGCGTCCTGCACATGGGCAGAAACGATCGCCAGGTCTTCCTCATCCAGCCCCAACAGCTTCAATGCATCCATGCCGTCTCATCCCTCAATCCGCCGCCAAAGGCAGCTCAGTCGTGACAAAGGACATAGGACGCCGCTGCCCAATCCGCAACAGCAAGTGGCGTTGCAAGCGGTCGATCAGTCGCTGACGCGTTCCACTTTGGCGCCGCAGCGATTGAGCTTTTCTTCCAGCCGTTCGAAGCCACGGTCGAGGTGATAGACGCGCGACACCATGGTCTCGCCTTCGGCCACCAGGCCGGCGATGACCAGAGACACCGAGGCCCGCAGATCGGTCGCCATGACCGGCGCGCCCTTCAGGCGCGCCACGCCCTCAATCTTCGCGGTCTGGCCCGACAGCGAGATTTTCGCACCGAGACGCGCCAGTTCCTGCACATGCATGAAGCGGTTTTCGAAGATGGTCTCGGTGATATGCGAAATGCCGCTCGACCTGGTCATCAGGCCCATGAACTGCGCCTGCAGATCGGTCGGGAAGCCGGGGAAAGGATCGGTGACGACGTCCACGGGCTTGATGCCGCCGCCGTTGCGCACGATGCGAAGGCCCGTCTCGGTTTCGGTGATTTCGGCACCGGCGCGGCGGATGGCTTCAAGTGCCGTATCGAGCAGCGTGGCGTTCGTCCCTTCAAGCACGACATCGCCGCCGGTCATGGCAACGGCCATGGCATAGGTGCCCGTCTCGATGCGATCCGGCAGGACGCGGTGGCGCGCACCCGACAGTGAGGTGACGCCCTCGATAGTGATCGTCGATGTGCCGGCGCCGGTGATCTTCGCGCCCATGGCGTTGAGGCAGCGGGCAAGATCGGCCACTTCCGGCTCGCGCGCGGCATTGCCGATTGTGGTCGTGCCATTGGCAAGCGTCGCTGCCATCATCATCACGTGGGTTGCGCCGACCGAGACCTTCGGGAACACGTAGCGAGCGCCGATCAGGCCGCCCTTCGGCGCCGTTGCGTTGATGTAGCCGCTGTCGATCTCAATCGTGGCGCCCAGCGCCGCCAAGCCTTCGATGAACAGATCGACCGGCCGCGTGCCGATGGCGCAGCCACCCGGCAGCGAAACCCGAGCCTTGCCCTCGCGCGCCAGAAGCGGGCCGATCACCCAGAAGCTCGCGCGCATCTTCGAAACCAGTTCGTAAGGCGCGGTGGTATCGACGATGTTGCGGGAGGTGAAATGGATCGTGCGCGAATAGCCCTCGCTCTGGCGCTCGCGGCGGCCATTGACGGAGATATCGGCGCCGTGATTGCCGAGAATACGGATCAGCTGCTCGACATCGGCAAGATGCGGGACATTTTCCAGCGTTAGCGTGTCGTCCGTCAAGAGCGAGGCGATCATCAGCGGCAAAGCGGCGTTCTTGGCGCCGGAAATCGGGATGATCCCGCGAAGTTCATTGCCGCCGGTAATTCTGATGCGATCCATAGGGTACCTTACGGGCGCCGCCCGCCTTTCTGACATTCCGTTCTGTAGAGATTGGCGCCTCCATAAAGGAAGTGCCGTGAAATGAGAAGCAAATTGAAACGATGACGGCGAAGCACATCCGGATGGAGGGACAACGACATCCACACATTGACTTGTTTGTCCCCTCGCCGCGCCAGTTCACCCCATTGCAAGACGCGAAAAATTGAAACGATAGCCTTCAGCTGTCCGTGATCCGCTCCCCCGATGCGACCGATGGTGGTGGCTGGCGATTATTCCGCAGATTCGTCCGATTTTGCGGCAGGGAGCCCGGAAGTTTCATCGGCATCGCCGGCACGCCGCGCCCGCCCCTGCTGCTTGCGCCGCAACAGGTTTTCCCGCAGCGTCTTTGCCGCCCGCTCGCGGCGCGCTTGCGCCTGCCGTTGCGCTTCCTGCCCGCGTTCACGCTTGCCGTCCTCCTGGGGCGGGGTATCGTCATAGCGTCTCTGATCGTCTTCGTCTTGCATGACCGCTGGAATACCGCAAATCCGCGCAGTCCGGAAGTATCGCTGCGGTTTCGCCCAGCCTGTCCAACGAAATATGAGATTTGCGGCTTGCACTCCGCAACAAGCTATGGCAATAGGCCCTCGCTCGCGCCGGACAACACTGATCCGCCGCACGATGCTGCTATAGCTCAGGGGTAGAGCACTCCCTTGGTAAGGGAGAGGCCGAGAGTTCAAATCTCTCTAGCAGCACCATTTTTCCTGGAAAGCATCATTTTTTTAACTTCTCTATTAGAATGATCGGCCTGGTTTTCTTAAGGCATACCGCGGCGAGCGTCTTGATTACGGTGTCCATTGCTGTGATGGAGCAGGAATCGTCGGCAAGGCGCATTCATCGAGTGAGCCTTGCTTACAGTATCCGTCGATATCCTGCGTTGACTAATCCTTAAAATTGCGTGTTTGGGTGGCAAATGTTAAAATAATACGCGGCAGGAACGGGGCACAACCAACATCGCCCCTTGACGACCTCTCTGACGACAGCGAGACTTCAACCTCTCTCTGTGGTCGAGCAGCTTTGACGATAACACTTTTTGCGATAGTTCTGAATTGACTGCCGGAACAACCTTGAGGGACCTGTATGTGATGCAATCGCTGACGGATTGGTGCTAGCACTACTTGGGTGATACGCAACAGAAGGGAGAGGCAAGAATGCGGGATGATGATAAAACGTTGTCTGCTTCATCGTCGGTCGAACGTTATTCCTTCTCGCAAAAAGACGAGCTCATCTCGCTTTACGACGAGAGCTTTCATCTCATCGACTGCTCGCCAAGGCACAGCAAAACATACTTTGTCGACTCTCTGGTCGACGCCACCTTATGGCACGTCTATCCAGAGCTGCTGGCTCCCAAAGCCAAAGCCGCTGTCGAATTCGTGTTTGCCAACGGTGTGCCGCGGAACATCGAAATTGCAGATGCAACAACAGCAGAACGTCGCTCCTTGCTCATCTTCCGTACGGCTCGCGGCATTGGCGTCATTGAAGCGGAAAGACATTCCGTCCGCCGCCAGGCATCCAACCAAAGCGACAACGACCGCGCACTTCTTCTTCACCAGGCAACCCATGATGTTCTGACAGGACTGGCAAACCGGCGCCAATTCAGCGATCAGTTGCGGGACACCCTGCCAGTGCCCTTGGGCGCGAAGCTGGCCCTCATGCAGATCGATCTTGATGACTTCAAGCCAATCAATGACACGTTGGGCCACGGCGCTGGCGATACCGTTCTCAAGATGGCGGCAGAAAGAATAAGGAGTGTCCTTGGGGAGCGGGAGCTTGCCTACCGGCTGGCCGGCGATGAATTTGCGGTCATCCAGTGGAAAGTCGACCAGCCCCGCGAGGCAGAGCGCCTGGCTGATGCGCTCGTCGACGTTTTCAAGGAACCGTTCACTGTCGAGGGTATCAATGTCTTCGTCGGAGCGAGCGTGGGGGTTGCCGTCGCCCCCGGCGACGGCAACGAGATCGAGCAGTTGATGAAGGCTGCCGACATTGCGCTCTACGCAGCGAAGAAAGATGGCCGCGGTCGGGCAAGGACGTTCAGCCGCTCGATGCTCATCGTCCTGGAGCAGCGCGAAATGTTGCGCCGCAGCCTGCGGACCGCACTTCAGGACGGGCAATTCTTCGTTGAGTATCAGCCTCTCGTGAGACCGCCCTTCTCGATCGTCGGCTTTGAAGCGCTGCTGCGATGGCGCCATCCGCTGGTGGGCCTGATTCCACCGAGCGTCTTCATTCCCATGGCTGAGTCCGATGGCCTTATGAGCGAAATCGGACAATGGGTATTGGAGCAGGCCTGCCGGGCGGCGGCGACCTGGCCCGCCCATTTCACGGTAGCCGTCAATCTGTCTTCGGCTGAATTTTTGCGTGAAGGGCTGACGGATCGGGTCGCCCAGACACTCGATGCGGTCGGTCTGCGCGCCGATCGTCTCGAACTCGAAATCACCGAATCCGTCTTGCTGGAGCGAACGACCAACAATCTCGATACGCTCAATACTTTGAATGTTCTCGGCGTGCAGATTTCGCTCGATGATTTCGGAACCTACTATTCCTCATTGAGCTATCTCAAGAACTTCCCCTTCGACACGATCAAGATCGACAAATATTTTATCAAGGATCTCGAGAGCGACGAGAAGAGCCAGACGATCGTCCGATTCATAATCGCTCTCGCCCATGGCTTGGGAATGCGCGTCACCGCCGAAGGGGTGGAGACGCGGGGTCAGATCACTTGGCTGCAGAAGGAGGGATGCGATCAGTTGCAGGGGTATTTCTTGGGCGTCCCGATGCCCGCGGGAGCGATCGAGGAGTTCCTTCGTCAATCGTCGTCGTTTGAATTCCGGTAGCAGGGCTTCTCGCACCGATTTCGAATGCCTTGATGCGCAAGGTCCGAGCCTCAAAACGGGGCCGGCGAAACCTTCGGCCCCTGACCGCGAATTCGGTTGCTCGAAAAATCGCTGTGGAGAGTTTTGAGACGCCGTGGCAGAGTTTGCTCATAAAGGACGAATCGGCATGGAAATAGCCGCGAAAGAACCCGCGGAAGCAGGCTTTGAACCCTTGCTTCAACTTGAGATGGAGATGGAAACCTTCCTTTCGGATTGGCGCCATTGCGATCAGTTGTCTACCTACGTGGCGCGGATGGTCAGCCACAACCGGACGGATCCCGTTCGGCATTCGAATTTTTTCTCATCCGCCCTCAACGAACTTCTGGAGCTTTCATTTCGCGGCGGCTCTCCCGAAGGCCAGATTGGCTGCGTGATCTATCGGCAGGGAGCAACGGAACGCGTGAGGCTGTCTTTTCCCTGCCCGCCTGGCCACCGGCAGTTTTATCGTGAAGCAGTGTCGAAAACCCATCGGGAGGACGCCTACGCCCGCTATCTCGATTCCATATCCACTGACCTTGCACCCAGCAAGGATGTCGTCCTTCTGGACCTGGCGGTTAACTTCGACGCTCAGGTTCGCCTGGACGAAGACGCCCCGCCATTTTTAACGCTCGTAGTCGATCTGCCTTTGGAAGGAATTGTGAGTTGAGCTCAACGGGTCTTTCCATACCCTTCAAGGCAGAGTTTGACGCCAATAGCCAAGAGTTCTCTCTTTCTGGAGTGGTCCGCCCGCGCTCGATAGACGAGATCGCAGCAAGCATTTCGATCCTCAAGGAAGCAATCGGCGAGGTACGAGGCGTTCTCTACATCAATGTGAGGCGCCTCGTTCAGATGAACAACACCGCTTTCCATGTCTTCGTGCGGGTGGTTATCGACGCCTGCCGGGCGAGGCCGGATCTTCGTTTCGTGATCGTGACCTCGAGCGTCGTCGGCTGGACTACCCGGATGTTCGCGCGTTTGAACGAGATCGAGCCACAGATCACGGTCGAGGTCTACGATTCCAAATTCTACCCGGGCCAGAGCTTCGTGGAGAACACGAGCTTCATTCCGATATTGCGCACGCAAACCAAGATGACGTGGCGCCATGAGCGCTCCATCCTTCCGCGTCACGGCTTGCGCCCGGGCATCGTGATGGCGGATATCTGCTGCGGTATCGGTGATTTCGCCGTGCTTGTCCAAAAGGAGTTCCAGCCGGCGCGGATTGTCGCGCTCGATCACTCGAAGGCAAGTCTTGCCTATGCGCGCGACGTAGCAGCAGGTTTCGGTATTACGGGCATTGAATATACCTATGGCGACGCATCCGAGATGTTGCTTGAGGACAATCAGTTCGACTTCGTCAGCTGCCGCCATTCGCTGCAGATATTCAATCAGCCGAACGCGCTTCTGGCGGAGCTTTACCGGATCTGCAGGCCCGGAGGACGGGTCTACGTAACCAACGAGAAAAATTCGCACTGCCTCGGCGAGCCTCGATCTCAGAGCATTCAATGGACGTATAACGAAGTCGCGAAGTTGTTCAGCCATTTCGAGATGGACGTTGAGCTGGGGCCGAAGAGCCGCCGGTATCTTGCAGATGCCGGCTTCGACGACATCGTCGTGGAGTCGTTCATGGTCACCAACCTGGACGGCGACCCGCGGGACTTCGCCGACGTTATCGCTGCCTGGGAAGATGTCTATGCCGGCGAAATGGCCGTGAAGCGTGGCGATTCTCCTGAATTCATCCAACGCTTCCGCCAGGGCTTTCAGGACCATATCTTCGCGGCCCTTCATCCCAAGGGCTATGCCGGCTGGCCGATCTGGGTGGCATCTGGACGCAAACCTCTATGAACGCGCCTTTGCAACACAACGCCCGGTTCGGCCTGCGCTCATTCCGCGCCAAGTTCGTCCTCGTCGTGGGAGGCGCCGTGCTGTTCGATCTGCTCGTCAGCGGCGGCCTTGCGCTCTGGAATGTGCAGAGGCTTTCCCGTGATGCCACAGCGGAGGTCGGGCAAGGCCTGGAGCGCGCCAACCAGGACTACATCCGCTCCTACGCGGAAGGGACGGCCGCCCGCGTCAATCTGCTCCTTGAACAGGTCCATTCTGACGTGGGAACGCTGGCAGGCGTCCTGCAAGCGCAGATCGACCGCCCCGAGAGAGAGACCCAGATCGGGGAAGCCATGGCACGTGGCGCGCCCGAGGCGGTGACCGTCACCTACGATGAAAAGGGAGGGTGGGCTCAGAATCGCCCCGGACCTCTGTCCGTTGTCAGCGTCTGGGGATATCTTCTCGGTTCAGATCACCTGCCGCTGCCTGAAGTCCAGCGGGAAATCGAAAACAGCGCCGTCCTGGACCTCGTTGTTCCTAGCCTGCTGGCGAACGGCCAGTCGAAGCTGCAGATGTACTATATCGGTCCGAGGGAGCGGCCAATCTTCCGGACCGCGCCCTATACCGATCAAGCTCAGACTTTCGACAGGCTCTATCCTGGCCACAACCAGGCAGACTTCTGGACCTTCTTCTTCCCGGGTCTTTACGAGTCGTGGCAACAATGGGCAAGGGACCCGGGGTCGCGCCCGGTAGGTACCAGCATCACGCAGACGGCGCCGTACACAGACGCCATCACCGGCAAACTCATCGTCAGTTTTTTCCAGCCGCTCCGGTCAAGTGATGGCAAGAGCGTGGCCGGTGCTGCGGGAGCGGATATTACCCTCGACCAGCTGGCCGAGATTGTCGAGAACGTCAAGGTCGCCGACAATGGATTTGGTTTCCTGACAATGTCGGATGGCAATGTTGTCGCCATCAACCCGGTGGGGGAGAAGGTAATCGGCCTTCAGACATCGAGCGCCGGCAACAGTGAAGGCGTGACAGGTCTCGACCGCTCCTTGCGCCGGAGCGTGCAGCCGCAGATCGCGCAACTGCCCCTGGATCAGGACGGCTTGCTTCAACATATCATGCTCGACGAAAACGGCGAGAAGGTCCCCTATCTGGTCGTCGTGAAGCACCTGCAGCCGACGAACCTGTGGTTATCCGGCCCCGTTCGGCGCGAAACCATGTCGCTTGGCCTCGTCGTGCCCGAACGCGAGATCTATGCCTCCCTATTTGCCGCACAGGCGAAAATTTCCCAGGCAACGAACCGGATCCTGATCTATCAGATCCTGGCGCTCCTCGTCTCTCTGCTTTTCGTGATTGGCGCGGTATTCGCGATATCCAAGCGCATAACTGGCGGCATCAGTGCACTCGCTGGCGCAGCCAAGCGCATCCAGTTGCAGGATTATTCCGTCAGGGTTGCTATTCCAACCCGCGACGAGGTCGGCGAGGCCGGTGCCGCCTTCAATCGCATGGCCGAGCAGATCAGTTTCCATACGGAGAATCTTGAGCAACTGGTGGAAGACCGCACAAAGGAGATCGAAGAGGCTAACCTGCAGATCTCGGCATTGAACACGCAGTTGCGCAGTGAAAATGTGCGTCTCGGTGCCGAACTGGCCGTCGCCCGCCAGATCCAGATGATGGTTCTGCCCAAGGCGGGCGAACTTGAAGAAATCACGGATATGGAGATAGCGGCCTATATGCGGCCCGCCGACGAAGTGGGTGGCGACTATTATGACGTCCTGAAAGATGGAGAACGACTGAAGATCGGCATCGGCGATGTCACCGGGCATGGACTGGAAAGCGGCGTGTTGATGCTGATGGTTCAATCTGTCGCTCGGGCTCTGCAGGAAGCGGGCGACATGGACCCGTCGCAATTCCTCAACAGCGTCAACCGTGCCATCTACAAGAATGTCGTCAGGACCAGCACCGACAAGCATCTTTCCCTCGCATTCCTGGACTATGAGGGAGGACGCCTAACGCTCTCCGGCCAGCACGAGGAAGTGATCGTGGTTCGCAATTTGGGAGAGGTGGAGCGGATCGACACCCTTGATCTCGGTTTACCGATCGGCTTGGAGCCGGATATCTCGGCGTTTGTCGCGACACGGGAAATCTCGTTCGGCCACGGCGACATGGTCATTCTTCACACCGACGGTGTCACCGAGGCGGAAAACCGGGACGGCGAGCTTTTTGGCATAGCGAGGCTTTGCGAAAGCGCGCGTCAGCGGTATGGGCAAAGCGCTGAGGACGTCAAAGTGGGGATCCTCAAGGATCTGATGGCGCATATCGGTACGCAGAAGATCCATGACGATATTACTCTCGTAGTCATGAGACACAGGTGAACGATGACGACCCTATATGGACTGGCGGACCTGACGATCGGAACGGGAGAAAAGGTCACCCGACTTCGTTTATTCGAAGGACCACTGGATCTCAGCTTCAAGCACTGCGGGATTACATCGGATTTTGTCGCCGAATTCGCGGCGTTGCGCTACCGCGGTTCCCGCAACCTCTACAGAGAGGTGCGGCACAACATCGGCTACCTGACCAATGAGCTGATAGAAAATGCGGTAAAATTCCGCAAGGGCGGCGAAATTCTCGTGGAAGCCTCGCTCGAGGCCAACAGGTTTCGTGCGAAAGTTTCAAATTTCATCGACAAGATAGCGGCCGAGCGCTTCCAGCATCTGCTTTCGGAAATCACAACCGGAGATCCCGGCGACCGGCTCATAGAGCAGATCGAAGCGAATGCGGCACAAGCGAACGCGACCGGGTCGGGGCTTGGACTTCTGACACTCATGAGCGACTATGGTGCTCACTTCGCATGGGTTTTTGGTTCCAGAGAACAGGACCTCAAAATCCCGCTGGAAACCTATGCATCTATCACGCTCCCCGAAATCTCAAACTGATGGGCAGACAGAATATGGAAATCAAGGCGGAAGAATATCGCGTCTGGTTGGAAGGCAAGGAAATCTACTTCGATGGCACCATGCGCCTGCCGGGTGCGGAGGCCTATGCGCCGATTTTCGCCCTTGTCATGAGCATTCTTGATACCGAACCCGATCGCGTCACCATAGACCTGACCGGATTGCAGTTTCTCAATTCGTCGGGGATCAACCTACTCGCCAAGCTCACCATTGAAGCGCGCAACAGGCCAAATGTCCATCTGACGGTGCGCGGAACGTCGGAGTTTCCATGGCAATCAAAGTCCCTTCCAAACCTGAAGAAGCTGCATCCTGCGATTGAGCTCCTGATAGGGTCTTAAAATCGCCTGTTCCGCGTCGCGGCGCCTTTAAAGACCGGGAGCACGTCAAGCTGACCAAGGATTCAGCGAACTTGACATTTTTCAAAAATAGAACATAACATGAACAAATCATGCGGCGTTGGTTCTCCGTTCCGGTCCGACGTGATCGCAGATCGTGCGGCAAACCCTTTGAGGTCAGTGATGCGCCATATTGATGAAATTACTGAGCGGACTCAGGCGGTACTCGCCCAGTCGCGGGCCTTCAGGGAGCGTTCGCGGGCAATGCGGGAAGAGCACAAGGCTCTGATCGAGCGCGCTTCGATCAAGTCCGGCCAGCTTCATTTCGTATTTCCAGCGCCAAATTCGGACAGCGCCAAACACTGACGCAGGTGGCGTCAACCGGGATTCCCGTGGTGGCATGGCAATCGACGGCGGGGCTTAATCACCCCCACGTCACTTGGGCCTTTGCCGCTTCGTTGCCGTCTGCCTGACCGCACGTTAACCTTCGTGCAACCGACCCCCGCCAAATCTTGAACGTGCTGGCGATCGCGTTACATGCTCGGTGAGCGTCGTTACGGAGTGGCCGCAATGAAATCTCTCATCGCCCTGGGTGCAGCCGCCATCTGGCTCGCCTCGTGCACCACGCCGGAAGTCGAGCCCGTGCCCGGCAGCATCACTTATGGCGGCCAGCCCCGCACCAAGCTGACGAAGTCGCCAATCGGCAGCGTCGTGCACAATTCATTCCGCTATGGTAGCGGCATCGCCTACGAGACCTATGTCATTCAGCCCGACAGGTCGCTGAAACTTATCCGGCGCGATATCAAGAGCGATATTATTTTTCATTAAACGACGACACTCTTCGAAATGCTCAGATCGGCCCGCCAAGGAGGCGCTTGTCGCGTTTGCGTTTCCCCGATTCCAGCTTCTCCACAACAGTTACGGTGTGTTTCCATAAGTGTTGTGAAGCGCCTGTATGTTCGCATAACAGGGTTGAAAGCTGGGGAACATGGGTTAAAAGGACACTAATATAGCTGACTTCGAAGTGAAGATGGGTCAATCCGGCGGGTCGGGAGAAGATGTTCCGATTGCTTTTTCGCGTTTTAGATGCAATCAGCAGGATAACTCAGCAGTTTAGAGCGTTCGATAGAATATGACAGTTGAAATCATAGGGCGTGCATGTCTCGCCCCCGGGGCCAATTCGCCACAGGCGTTGTTTGGAATTTTGCGCCAGGGGAAATGCACCGTCACACGCATACCGTCGGACCGTTGGGATCTTGCTCGCTTTTGGCATCCGGTCATTGGCAACCAGGGCAAGACCTACTCCTTTGCGGCCGGCGTGCTCGACAGCATCTATGATTTCGATCCGGCTGCCTTCGGCATGTCGCAGCGCGAGGCCATGTATATGGACCCGCAGCAGCGCGTTCTTTTACAGCTCGCCTGGCGCGCCCTGGAAGATGCCAATATCGCCGTTCCTTCGCTGCACGGCGAGAATGTCGGCGTCTATATCGGCGCCTCCAGCCTCGACCATGCCAACCTGACCGTCGAGGATCCGGCCGCCGCCGGACCTTATTTCATGACCGGAAACACGCTTTCGATCGTTTCCAATCGCATTTCCCACATCTTCGGCCTCAGCGGCCCAAGCATGACGATCGATACCGCCTGCTCCTCATCGCTGGTCGCACTCGACCAGGCGATGCGGGCGCTGAATTCCGGTGAAATCGATACGGCGATCGTTGGCGGCGTCAATATTCTGGCACATCCACTTCCGTTCGTCGGCTTTGCCCAGGCGCGCATGCTGTCGCCCGAAGGCCTGTGCCGCGCCTATGACAATGATGGCGCTGGCTATGTGCGAGCCGAAGGCGGCGTTGTCTTTATCCTGCGCCGCTCGGACAGGGCCCGTCATGAAAAGGACCGCAGCTACGCCAAGATCGTCGCCACCGGCGTGAATTCCGCCGGCCGCACCAACGGTATTTCGCTGCCATCGCGCGAAGCCCAGGCCAACCTGCTGCGCTCGATCTACGAGGGCAACAATATCGATGCCAATCAGGTCGCTTTCGTCGAAGGCCATGGCACCGGCACCAAAGTAGGCGATCCTTCCGAAGTCTGGTCGATCGGCACCGTGATCGGCGCCAATCGCCGTGCGCCGGTTCCGATCGGCTCGATCAAGTCGAACATCGGCCATACCGAGCCCGCCTCCGGCCTGTTCGGCATGCTCAAGGCCGTCATGGCGCTCGAGAACAACTATCTGCCCGCCTCGCTGCATTTCGAAACGCCGAACGACAATATCGACTTCGATGGGCTGAACGTTCGCGTCACTGCGAACCCGATCGAACTGCTCCGCGGCAAGCGCGCCCGCCTCGCCGGCATCAATTCTTTCGGCTTCGGCGGCGCCAATGCCCATGTCGTCATCAGCGACCCGGATCCGGCTCAGGACGAGCGCAACCGTAACAACGCAACCGGCCATGTGTTCATGGCAAGCGCCCATACCGTCAACAGCCTGGAAGAACTGCTGAAGTCTTACAAATCGACCTTCGCCAAGGCTTCGCAGGAGGAAGTTCGCTCCATTGTCGCTGCGTCTGGTGCCAACCGCACGCAGATGCGCTACCGTTTTGCCGCGCGCAGTGATCAACCGGAAGATATTGTCCGCGCCATCGCCAGTCATCTGGAGAAGCCGGCGTCCGACATCGGCGAAACCGGCGAAGCAGTGACCAAGGATGCGAAGGTCGCCTTCGTTTTCTCCGGCAACGGTTCGCAATGGGCAGGCATGGGCGTCGAGGCATTCCGCGAGAACCTGCACTTCCGCCAGTGTTTCACCTCCGTCAGCGCATTGTTCAAGTTTCACTCGGATATCGTGCTGACCGACCTGCTCACCGATCCCGATCTGGACAGGAAGCTCGCCGACACCAAGGTTGCCCAGCCACTGCTGTTTGCCGTTCAGGCGGCTCTGTCGGATTCGCTCGTTGCCATGGGCATCAAGCCGACGGCTGTTTTCGGCCATTCGGTCGGCGAAATCGCCGCGGCCTATGCGGCCGGCGCGCTTTCGCTCGTCGATGCAGTTTCGATCGTTGCCAAGCGCTCGCTGCATCAGGATCTGCTTGCTGGTCAGGGAACCATGGCGGCGGCAATGCTCAGCGAGGACGCCGCAAATGCCTTTGCCAAGGCGCGCGGCCTCGAACAGGTTTGCGTTGCCGCGGTCAATGCCCATAACTCGGTGACGATCTCCGGCCCGGCACACGAAGTCTCCGCCTTCCGCGACGCGGCGCGCAAGGCCAAGATTCCGGTCCAGATTCTCGACATCAACTATCCGTTCCACCACCCGATCATCGACCAGGCGAAGAAGGCTTTCCTCTCCGACATTCCGGACATCGCACCGCGCAAATCGGAGCTCGCCTTCCTTTCCACCGTCACCGGCGACCGGCTGGATGGTACGCAGCTTGACCCCGATTACTGGTGGAAAAACGTTCGCGAACCGGTCCGTTTCCAGGCGGCAACGGAAGCTGCCATCGAACTCGGCTGCAGCCTGTTCATCGAAGTCTCGCCCCGCCCGATCCTGTCATCCTATTTGAAGGAAACGGTGAAGCAGTCCTCCGCCCCGGGCATGGTCGTGTCAACCCTGCTACGCGACCCTGGCGAAAAGGGTCGGGACCCTATCTCGCGCGCCATGGCACGTGCCATCGCTCATGGTGCCGCCTTTGATGAAGCCCGCCTGTTCGGCAAGCGCAACGCATTCGTCCGCCTGCCGAACCTGCCGTTCGAACTGACCGAACTGCGTCCGGCAACAACCAGCGATTCAACTGATCTGTTCGGCCGTGGATCGAAGACGCCTTACACTTTGGCCGGCTGGCGCGCCGACTTGAACAGCGGTAGCTGGAAGAACCATGTCGACGCGCATCTGTTTCCGGATCTTGCGGAACACGTCGTCGATGGCAAGGCAATCCTGCCCGGCAGCGGCTACATTGAAATCGCTGTATCCGCCGCGCAGCAGTATTACGGCACGCCGGTCGTCGACATCACCAATCTGGAGATTGTCCGACCGCTGGAGCTTGCCGACAACCGGATGATGGAACTGTCGACCATCCTCTCACCCGAGACCGGCGATATCGAGATCCGTTCGCGCGAGCGACTGTCTGAGGATGATTGGGCCGTGCACGCAGTGGCGCGCTGCCGCAAGCCCATTCCCACGGACGAGCCAGCCCCCGGAAACCTGTTCGCCAGCCTTGAGAAAACGGCAACCGTAACGCCTGCGAAGGCCTATGAAACTGCACGCCAGTTCGGCCTCGACTACGGTCCGCGGTTCCAGCTGATGGCGCGGGCCGTCTCCTATGGCGACCGGCTGATCGATGTCGAACTGAAGGATCCGGAGGAAGCCGGTCACCCCTTCGTTTCCTACAGCCTCAACCCGATCTCCATCGATGCGACCTTCCACGGGCTGGTTGCGCTCTTTGACCGCTTTACCGGCGAGGCCGGGGGTGCACCCTATATTCCGGTACGCTTCGGCTCGGTGCGTGTGATCAATTCGGGCATGACCGTCAAGCGGGCGTTGGTCGAGATCGAGCGCATCAGCGCCAATTCGATCAAGGCGAAGTTCCGTTTCTTAGGCAAGGGCGGCGAACTCATCGCCGCTTTCGACGATTGCCGTTTCCGCCGGACCTATCTGCGGCAGCACAAGACGCTGGACATGCTGTCCTTCCACTACGAGGCAGTGCCTTCCGAGCGTGCCGCTCCGCTCGCGGTAGCGCCGCGGAAGGCCGTGCCCCTTCCATTGATCATCGCCACTGATGATACCGGCATCGACAACACGACCTTGCTCTTCAACGCCGCGATCTATCGGGCCTGCCATGAAATCGCGCTCAAGCTCGGCAAGGGAACCGCAAGGATCGACACGCGGTCGCTGCCCGGCGATTTCGCCTTCCGGTGTTTCCTGGCCAACTGTCTCTATGTTCTGGAAGATGCGGGCCTGTGCAAGCATAAAGGCGGCAGCTGGAATATCGCGCCTGAGTTCTCGCTGCCCCCGGTCGGCGATATCCTGAAGGAACTCTATAGCGAACGCTCGGAACGCGCTGTCGAGGCCGTTTTGATCAACAATGCTTATGCCGAAGCATTGGACCGCATCGATAGCCTGTTTGCCTCCGAAATATCCGGCAACGAGGCCGATGTAGCGGCCAAGCCGCAAGGCTTCATCAGCGACGCGACGCTCGACCATCAGACAGTTCATTCCGAGTCAACGCGTCAAAGAATGGGTCTGGTCCTGTCCGCAGTCGAAAAGGCGCTGGCAAATGGCAAAGGCGAGCTGCGGATCGTCGAGGCTGGTACGGTGTCGGCCGGTTTCACCCGCCGGCT
>UCOA01000042.1 GCA_900474095.1 Hyphomicrobiales bacterium
GTATCCACGGCGGCGAGGTGGTCGCGCAAGGCGCGCCATCCGACATCATCGCCAATCCGAACTCGCTTACCGGACGATATCTATCCGGCGAGCTTTCGGTCGCCGTGCCGGCCGAACGACGCAAGCTGAAGAAGAAAAAGGAAATCACCGTCGTCGGCGCCCGCGCCAACAATCTGAAGAACGTCACCGCCTCCATCCCGCTCGGCGTCTTCACGGCGGTCACCGGTGTTTCCGGCGGCGGCAAGTCCACGTTCCTGATCGAGACGCTCTACAAGGCGGCCGCACGCCGCATCATGGGCGCGCGCGAAAATCCGGCCGAACACGACCGGATCGACGGCTTCGAGCACATCGACAAGGTGATCGACATCGATCAATCGCCGATCGGCCGCACGCCGCGCTCCAACCCGGCGACCTACACCGGCGCCTTCACCCCGATCCGAGATTGGTTTGCCGGCCTGCCGGAGGCAAAGGCGCGCGGGTACCAGCCCGGTCGTTTCTCCTTCAACGTCAAGGGTGGCCGCTGCGAGGCCTGCCAGGGCGACGGCGTCATCAAGATCGAGATGCATTTCCTGCCGGATGTCTATGTCACCTGCGACGTCTGCCACGGCAAACGCTACAATCGCGAGACGCTCGATGTGCATTTCAAAGGCAAATCGATCGCCGATGTGCTCGACATGACGGTCGAGGAAGGCGTCGAGTTCTTCGCCGCCGTTCCGGCCGTGCGCGACAAGCTGATCACGCTCAACCAGGTCGGCCTTGGCTACATCAAGGTCGGTCAGCAGGCCAACACGCTCTCGGGCGGCGAGGCGCAGCGCGTCAAGCTCGCCAAGGAGCTGTCGAAACGTTCGACCGGGCGCACGCTCTATATTCTGGACGAACCAACAACTGGCTTGCATTTCCATGATGTAGCCAAGCTTCTTGAAGTTCTGCATGAACTCGTCAACCAGGGCAATTCGGTGGTCGTCATCGAGCACAATCTGGAGGTCATCAAGACCGCCGATTGGGTGATCGATTTCGGTCCCGAAGGCGGCGACGGCGGCGGCGAGGTCATTGCAGCGGGAACGCCGGAGGATATCGTCAGGGAAAAGCGCTCTCATACCGGCGTCTTCCTGAAGGAACTTCTGGAACGACGTCCGCTTCGTAAGGCGGAAGCCGCGGAGTAGAAGACAACACGAAGGGAGACAGCATGAGCAAATCAGGCACGATCCGCTGCGGCATCGGCGGCTGGACCTTCGATCCTTGGGAAGGCACGTTCTATCCTGATACTTTGTCGAAGAAACGGCAGCTGGAATACGCCAGCCGCCAGTTGAAGGTCATCGAGGTCAACGGCACCTATTACAGCTCACAGAAACCGGAAACCTTTGCCAAATGGGCATCGGAGGTTCCGGATGATTTCGTCTTCTCGTTGAAGGCGAGCCGCTTTGCTACCAACAAGAAGGTGCTGGCCGAGGCGGGTGACTCGATCAGCAGATTTCTCGGGCAAGGACTAAGCGAACTCGGTCCGCACCTGGGGCCCATTCTCTGGCAATTCATGCCGACGAAGAAGTTCGATGCCGATGATTTCGGTGCCTTCTTGGCACTGTTGCCGGAAAAGCAGGATGGCCTGACGCTGCGGCACGTCGTCGAGGTGCGCCATCCCTCCTTTCGCACGCCTGAATTCATCGCGCTTTTGGCGAAACACAATGCGGCCGTGGTCTGCGCCGATCACGCCGACTATCCGATGATTGCCGATGTCACCTCGGACTTCGTCTATGCGCGCCTGCAGACCGGTAGCGACGATGTCGGGACCTGCTACGATGAGAAGCGGCTCGATCTCTGGGCCGACCGGCTGAAGACCTGGGCGTCCGGCGGCGTAGTTGACGATCTGGAACTCGGCGATCCCGCGCATAAGCCTGAAAAGAACCCGCGCGATGTCTTTGCCTTCTTCATCAGCGAGGGCAAGGTCAATGCGCCGAACGGCGCACGGGCGCTGCAGAAGCGGGTTGACTGATCAGGCCGGAAGCGGCTCGATGGCCGCCGCCAGGTCCTCCGCCGTCAGCCCCTCGCCGGCTTTCGCACCGGCTCGCCCGTGACGCCAGACAGCGGCGGCGGCGGCTTCGAACGCAGGCATGCCCTGCGCAAGATGTGCGCCGATGATACCCGCAAGTGTATCTCCAGATCCTGCCGTCGCCAGCCATGGCGGCGCATTGGTGTTGATTGCGGCGCGACCGTCGGGCGCGGCGATCACCGTATCTGCGCCCTTGTAGACGACGACGCTATGACTGCGTTTGGCAGCGGCGATGGCGCGATCGATCTTCGAAAGAGCCCCATCGACCTCAATATCCGGAAACAGCCGCGCGAACTCGCCGTCATGCGGTGTCATCACCAGGCGTGTGGCGCCTCTGGCGTAGGCCTTGAAGAGCGGCGCCGGATCATCCTTGAACGCCGTGATGCCGTCGGCATCGAGCACCAGTTTTCGCCCGCCAAGCATCAGGGCGTACCGGCGCGCCTTCTCCAGATCGCCAAATCCCGGGCCGAGGACGAAGGCGCTGATGCGTTTGTCGGTCTGCAAGTGCGATAGATCGTCTTCGCCCTCGACTTGTTTCAACATCACTGCCGTCAGATGAGACGCATTGGCTTGCAGGGCGGCGGTGGGTGAGGCGATCGTCACCAATCCCGCCCCTGCCCTCAGTCCGGCAACCGCCGATAGCCGTGCTGCCCCGGATGAAAGCGGGCCGCCCGAAAAAACCGCAAGATACCCGCGTTTGAATTTATGCGCGGCAGGGTTCAGGGCGAAGGCATGTTCCTGCCAGAGATGCGGGCCGTTTTCGCAAAGCGTGCCTGCACGAGCACGCAGGATGCGCTCGGGGATGCCGATGTCGACCACCTCCAGCGTGCCGCAAAGCATCCGCCCCGGCATCAGCAGATGTCCGGGCTTGCGGGCCACGAACGTGACCGTGTGACGGGCGTGAAAACTTGCTCCGAGCACCTGCCCACTGCGGCCATCGACACCGGAGGGCAGATCGACGGCGATGACCGGGAGGTCATGACTCAAGACCGCCTGCATCACGCTTGCCACCTCCGTTGGAACCGCGCGTGAAAGACCCGCTCCGAACAAAGCGTCGATCACGACGTCGCCGACAATGGGGCCATAGTCCGCAAGCGGTTTCGCAACGCCGAAGGCCGCATAGGCTCGGGCCGCGTCGCCTTTCAAGGCCGCCGGATTGCCCAAGGCATGGGCTTCGACATCAGCACCGCTACCGCGCAAGGCGGCGGCGGCGATATAGCCATCCCCGCCATTGTTGCCGGGGCCGCACAGGACGACAAACCTCAAGGCACCGGGATAAAGCCGCAAAGCCGCCGCCGAAACGGCCGTTCCCGCGGCTGTCATCAGGCTGAAACTGTTGATCCCTGAGCGAGCAGCATCGGCATCGATCGCGGTCATTTCGGCGGGCGTGACGATGGCGTGGTTTCTATCAGCTGACATGGTCTCAAAATGCCCTGCCGCCGAACCACCTGCAAGGCTAAAACACAGACAACAAACGCTTATTTTTTGTGCATTTGCACATATTTAGCCCTCATCCCTGCCGCTTAATACGGCCCTCCTCCAAACCAGACGCCCGCGACGATCCTCGAAATGCAAAAATTCATAAAAAATAGGCAAAAGGCGCTGTTTATTCTGGAGAAACGGCTATGATCGTCTCCATTGGAGGAGTTTTCATCCAAAACGGCATCGCATTTGCCATATCTGGCATGTAAAATGCATATTGAGGGCGAGCGGGCATAAGCCTGCTATAACGGGAGAAGCGGAGAGACATTTTCTCATGAAAAAGATCGAAGCGATCATAAAGCCTTTCAAGCTTGACGAAGTGAAGGAAGCCCTTCAGGAGGTTGGCCTGCAGGGTATCACCGTCACGGAAGCGAAGGGCTTTGGACGCCAGAAGGGCCACACGGAACTTTACCGTGGGGCAGAATACGTTGTTGATTTTCTCCCGAAGGTGAAAGTCGAAGTCGTGCTGGCAGACGAGAACGCCGAAGCCGTGATCGAGGCCATTCGAAACGCCGCCCAGACCGGGCGCATTGGTGATGGAAAGATTTTCGTCTCCAATATCGAAGAGGTCATCCGCATCCGCACCGGTGAGACAGGCATCGACGCCATCTAATCCGCCTGGCCGTTCGGTCCGGGCACTACCTCGTCATCTCAAGAGAGGGACTTTCAAAACATGACGACTGCAAATGATATCCTTAAGCAAATCAAGGATAACGACGTTAAGTTCGTGGATTTGCGCTTCACCGACCCCAAGGGCAAGCTGCAGCACGTAACGATGGACGTATCCTGTGTTGACGAGGACATGTTCGCTGATGGCGTGATGTTCGACGGTTCGTCGATCGGCGGCTGGAAGGCAATCAACGAGTCGGACATGGTGCTGATGCCGGACCCGGCAACCGTGCACATGGACCCCTTCTTCGCACAGTCGACGATGGTCATCGTCTGCGACATTCTTGATCCGGTCTCCGGCGAAGCTTATAACCGCGACCCGCGCGGCATCGCCAAGAAGGCCGAAGCCTATCTCAAGGCTTCCGGCATCGGCGATACTGTCTTCGTTGGCCCCGAGCCGGAATTCTTCGTCTTCGACGACGTGAAGTACAAGGCTGACCCGTACAATACCGGCTTCAAGCTCGACTCGTCCGAACTGCCGTCCAACGACGACACAGACTACGAGACCGGCAACCTCGGCCACCGTCCGCGCGTCAAGGGCGGGTATTTCCCGGTTCCGCCGGTCGACAGCTGCCAGGATATGCGCTCCGAAATGCTGACGGTGCTCACCGAAATGGGCGTCACCGTCGAAAAGCAGCACCATGAAGTGGCCGCTGCCCAGCACGAACTCGGCGTCAAGTTCGACACGCTGGTGCGCAACGCCGACAAGATCCAGATCTACAAGTACGTCGTGCACCAGGTCGCCAACGCCTATGGCAAGACGGCAACCTTCATGCCGAAGCCGATCTTCGGCGACAACGGCTCGGGCATGCACGTGCACCAGTCGATCTGGAAGGACGGAAAGCCGACCTTCGCCGGTGACGAATATGCCGGCCTGTCGGAAACCTGCCTCTTTTACATCGGCGGCATCATCAAGCATGCCAAGGCGATCAATGCCTTCACCAACCCGTCGACGAACTCCTACAAGCGCCTGGTGCCTGGTTATGAAGCGCCGGTTCTGCTGGCCTATTCCGCCCGCAACCGCTCTGCCTCGTGCCGTATCCCGTTCGGTACCGGTCCGAAGTCGAAGCGCGTCGAAGTCCGTTTCCCCGATCCGCTGGCAAACCCTTATCTCGGCTTTGCCGCCATGCTGATGGCCGGCCTCGACGGCATTAAGAACAAGATCCACCCCGGCAAGGCCATGGACAAGGATCTCTACGACCTGCCGCCGAAGGAACTGAAGAAGATTCCGACCGTCTGCGGCTCGTTGCGCGAAGCGCTGGAAAACCTCGACAAAGACCGCAAGTTCCTGACGGCCGGCGGCGTCTTCGACGACGACCAGATCGATGCCTATATCGAACTGAAG
This sequence comes from Hyphomicrobiales bacterium, assembly GCA_900474095.1. GTDB lineage: Bacteria > Pseudomonadota > Alphaproteobacteria > Rhizobiales > Rhizobiaceae > Pararhizobium. The sequence continues at coordinate 5,544 of UCOA01000042.1, forward strand.
ATGGTGGAAGTCATGCGTTTCGAAATGACCCCGCACCCGGTCGAATTCGACATGTACTACTCGGCCTAAAAATCGGTTCCGGACCGCGCGAGCGGTTCGGCTTAAACAGAAGGCCGGTCTCGCACGAGACCGGCCTTTTCATTTGGTGCGGTTTGAACCGGCTATTGTTTCTTCAGGCGCTGCTTCAATAGGTTGAGGTACTCTTCGTTTCCATCCGGCTGTTCGGCCACGGCCTCCGGCGTCTTGCATGCAGGCTTATAGTCGAGCGCCATGCCGGCCTTGACGCAGACGCCGACCTGCCATCCGGGTGGCAGCGCCGTCAGATCGACGTCTTTCCATTTCGGATGCCCGGCCTTCTGCAGTTTGTCGAGATTATTGAGAATGAGGCTTGAGAATTCCGACACCGCCCTGCAGCTCTCGCGCTGATAGGCATTGCGCTTGATGTCGTAGTCGTAGGTCATCATCACAGCCTTGACGGCGATCAGTTCGACAGGCTCGTTCTGGAACGCATAGGTTCCGACATCAATGCGCGAGGCCGTATAGGTTGCCAAAAGCGGCGCCTCGGTGATCGGCAAGAGATGGAACCTGGCACCGTCGATGGGATTGTTCTTGAACAGCGCAGCGGGAGCGCCCGCGACATAGAAGAAGGCGTCGATCTCGCCGGCCAGCAGTTTCGGCAAGGCCGCATCAGGATTGAGCGGCACGCGTTCGCCGGTCTTCACCTGCAGGATATCGAGAATGAGCGAGGACGTCAGGAAAGTGCCGCTATCCTTGACGCCGACGGCGACCTTCTTTCCGCCCAGGCCCTCCATGTCCTTGATATCCGCGCGCGCGAGAACATGGATTTCCTCGTTATAGAGCGGGAACATGATGCGTACGCCCCGTACCGCCTGCTGGACCTCCGGATCGTTTGCCTCGAAGGTCTTCAAATATTCGAGCACATCGCTCTGGACGATGCCGAACTGGGTATTCTTGCGATTTCTGACACCGACGAAATTCTCCAGCGATCCGGCGGATTGCTGGACGTTCAGCGTCAGCCCACAACTCTTGCCGAGTCCTGCCACATCGCGTCCGATCTGGATGTAGGTGCCCTGTGGGCCGCCGGTCATGATGTTCTTTTCAAATTCGGCGGCCGAAACCGGCATCATGGAAACGGCCGCGACAAATGCGGTGGCAACGGAACCCAATCGAAACTTCATTTTTTCTCCCCCGAGACCGCTTGCCTTGGGCAAGCGGAGGCACGTTTCAGCAATCGCTCTTGAAATCGCGCATCAGATTGCGCATCAGGACCAGCGGCACCTTGTCGAAGACGCTTTCCAGCGCATCCGTCACGCAGACACCGGCAATAAGCTTCTCCTTCAGGCGCTGTGTTTTTTCCTCATCCAGAAAACCAAGGCCGCGGGTCGCGCCGATCACGTTCTCGACCAGCAGGCTATCACGCGGCGTCAAGCCGGCGGCAGGCTCGGCTTCGCCTGGGGACTTGTCGACCACTGGAGTGTCGGTGGTTTTCGGGTCCGAATTCTTGGCGGCAGTTGCGGCGACGGCTTGGTCGGCAAGCTGCTTTTCGAGAGCTATGACCTTCCGGCGCTCCTCGGCAAGGCTTTGCTCCAATGTCTGAATTTGAACATCGCGTGCCAGATCAAGCGCGGACTTGAACGTCGGCGGCGACTTTTCCGTCTCCGCCTGCCTTTGCTCCAGGGCCTTGCGTGCCGCAAGTGTGTCGGCCACAGCCCGCTCCATCTCAGAACGCAGACTGGTTATCTGCTTGTTCAAGGCCACCTTGTCGGCGGCGAGGCTTTTGGCCCGCGATTTGGCATCGGCGGCATCCGCCTTCACGGCGCTCAACTCTTCATTGATTTTCGCGATTGTCGCGGTGAAATCGTTGGCAGCGGACTGTGCGGCGGCCTTTTCGGTCAGAAGCAGTTTTTCAAGCGTGGAAATGTCGGCGTCGCGCTTGTCGAGGAGCCTGTTGAGTTTCGGCACTTCGTTGAGCTTCAGGTCTGCATATTCCTGTTCCAATTCTCCAGCCCAATTGCCGGAGTTCTTGCGGAATTCCGCCAAGTCGTTCGTAGCCTTTCCTTTTTCCACGTTCACCCGGCTCAAGTCGTCAGTCAAGGTAACGGCCTGCGCCTTCAGCGCGGCGATTTCTGTCTGCATGGCCTGGCGGGCGAACCAGAAATAGGCGCAAACGCCAATCAGCGCGACGCAAAGAATGACCGGCAGTGCCATACCGGCCGAGCCGCTGCTTCGCGTGACCTGGTTGTTTCTGCCCCATTGATTGCTCATGCCATATCCGCCACGGAAAACTCCCCTTCCAGTGAGGTACGACGAATTTCGGGGGGAGGCAAGCAACAGCAGCCCGCAGGTGTGGTGCCCCCCGCTCGCCGAGCACCGCGCGGCCACGGCCTCCCCGACCTTAGCTATTGATGTTTGTTGAAAAACCACCACATATTGGCGGAAAGGAACCTATCATGATGAAACAAAGAGACGCAAAATTTCAGATTGGACAGGTTGTTCGCCACCGTGTGTTTCCGTTCCGCGGCGTCATCTTCGACGTTGACCCGGAATACGCCAACACCGAGGAATGGTGGAATGCAATTCCCGCGGAAGTCCGCCCGAGCAAGGACCAGCCGTTTTATCATCTGCTCGCAGAGAATGGTGAAACGGAATATGTGGCCTATGTTTCCGAACAGAACCTCGTTTCGGACGACAGCGGAAGGCCCATGCGCCATTCGCAGGTGAACGCCTTCTTCGACCAGGAGAGTGTCGGCCAGTACAAGCCGAAAGCGGTCGTTCAACACTGACGGCAGCTAACCCGCTGTATCGTATCAGCCTGAAACAAAAAGGCCCGGACGGGAGTCCGGGCCTTTTTGTTGTATCGCTTTGCGATTAGTTCTGCTTGGCGGCCTTTTGGGCTTCTTCCAGCTTCTTGCGGGCGTCTTCCGCCTTCTTCTGCATTTCTTCCTGCAGCAGGCGCTGGCGCTCTTGGAGCTTCGACTGCTCGATCGGCTCGCCATCGAACACGCCAGTGAAACCATTAAGCGAAATCTTGATCGGGTTCGGCGCACGCTGGAAGTTGACCGAGGTGAACACCACTTCGCCGCCCTTCTTCAGGTTGGCGAGCACGCCATCGCTCAGCGGAACTTCTGCAATGCATTTGTCGGGCATGCAGATCGCGTAGTCGAGCTTGACACCCTTGCCACCATCGATCTGCATCTGAATGCCCGGCGGGATCAGGCGCGCGGAGGGAACCGAAACCTGCATCACCTTGCGTTCCACCTTGCCGCGAACGCTGATAAGGCCGACGGCGGTGATCAACTGTCCGTTGCTGGCGGACAAGAGGTTCTGCACGATGCAGACATCGTTGTCTTCCTGCTTGGTACACACCTTGAACCAGCCCTGCGGCGGACGGCCGGCGGCCTGTTCCTGTGCGAACGACGCAGCAGGCATCGCGGCAACGGCGACAGCGCCGGCAAACGCCGAAAGTGCGGCCTTTTTGGTGAAGTTCGACTTGAAGATCATAACGATACCCGTCTCCTGAATTCCGGTGTCTCTAGCGGTCTCGCACCGCTGGTCATCTATGGTCAGCCGCCCGCTCTCCTGTTGGGCAAATAAGGCAATTGCATGACCCTCGTCTCCGGCAACACCTGTTACAGTGAGCGGGCGCGGATATCCAGTCTTTCCTTGATTTTTTTGCGATCGTCGATTGGCCTGCACCGGGATTTTTGCAGTATCTGCCGGTTGGAAATGCCGGTCAACGTGCTAGTTTGCCGTGATTCATACAATAGACGACAGCAGGAGGCGGGCTTGCGCGCATTGTTCTTAGGGTTGATTTCGCTGCTGGCCGCGCTCGGCACGGGCGCCGTGGCAAGGGCCGAACCGGTCCACGGCATCGCCATGCACGGGCAGCCCGCCCTGCCCGCCGATTTCAAGAGCTTCCCCTATGTCAAACCGGACGTGAAGAAGGGTGGCCGTGTGGCCTACGGTGTCGTCGGCACGTTCGACAACCTCAATCCCTTCATCCTGAAAAGCATGCGCACCACCGCGCGAGGCATGCTCGATCCGGAATACGGTAATCTCGTCTATGATTCGCTGATGCAGCGCTCCCGCGACGAAGCCTTCTCGCTTTACGGCCTGCTGGCCGAAACCGTCGAATGGGACGACGACCGCAGCTTCATCCAGTTCAACCTCAACCCCAAGGCCAAATGGGCGGACGGGCAACCGGTGACGCCTGACGACGTCATTTTCACGTTCGAACTGTTTCGCGACAAGGGCCGCGTGCCCTTCAGCACCCGGCTGGCGAAGGTCGAGAAGTTGGAAAAGGTCGGGGATCGCAGTGTTCGCTTCAGTTTCAACGATCAGGCCGACCGCGAGTTTCCGTTGCTGATCGCGATGACGCCGATCCTACCGAAGCATGCAACGGATGTGGCGACGTTCGACCAGACATCTCTCAAATTCCCGCTCGGCTCGGGACCTTACCGGGTGGCGGAGGTCAAGCCGGGCGAGCGGATCGTCTACAAGCGCAATCCCGACTACTGGGCAAAGGATCTGCCAAGCAAGGTGGGCTTCGACAACTACGACGAGATTTCCGTCGAATATTTTCTGCAGGACAATTCGCTGTTCGAAGCCTTCAAGAAGGGCGAAGTTGATATCTTTCCGGAGGGCAGCCCGACAAAATGGACGCGCAGCTATAATTTTCCGGCAGTCCAGTCGGGCAATGTGATCAAGGATACGTTCACGCCGAAAACGCCGTCCGGCATGCTCGGCTTTGTGTTCAATACCCGTCGGCCGATGTTCGAGAATATCAAACTGCGCCAGGGGCTGGCACTCGTCTTCGATTTCGAATGGGTCAACAAGAACCTGTTTGACAATGCCTATACCCGGACGCAGAGCTTTTGGCAGAATTCAGCCCTGTCCTATCTCGGCGTCCCGGCCGATGATCGCGAACTCGGGATTCTGGGCGACATCCGCAATCGGATCAATCCATCCGTGCTCGACGGTACCTACCGCCTGCCGGTGACCGATGCATCCGGTCGCGACCGCAATGTGCTGCGCGAAGCTGTGACGCTACTGCGCGAAGCCGGTTACGGTATCAAGGACGGCAAGATGCTTAACGAGAAGGGTGAGCCGCTCTCGTTCGAGATCATGACCCAAAACGAAGGACAGGAAAAACTGGCGCTTGCCTACCAACGGTTCCTCGCAGCCCTCGGCATTACCGCGTCGGTGCGCACCGTGGACGATTCGCAGTATCAGCAGCGTAGTCAGTCGTTCGATTACGACGTGATCGTCAAATCCTTTCCCTCGTCGCTGTCGCCGGGTATCGAGCAGATCTCCTACTGGGGATCTCAGTCGCGCGACCAACAGGGTAGTTCGAATTTCGCCGGCGTCGCAGATAAGAATGTCGATGCGCTTATCAGCAGTATCCTGCGGGCCGTGACCGTGGAAGATTTCACCGCAGCCGTACGGGCGCACGACCGCCTGCTGGTATCCAGCTTCTATCTCGTGCCGCTCTATCATGTCGGCGCGCAATGGGTCGCGCGCCAAAAGCATATCGGCCGACCGAGCGTCGTGCCGCTCTATGGCTACCAACTGCCGGCTTGGTGGGATGAAACTGTGCAGTGATGCAGATTTGAGGCCGGTATACTTTTGGTAACGCATTGAAACCTGAAGGGTCTGAGACTATGTCGCGGGCCAATGGTCTGCAACAAGAGGAAGTGGCGCCATGGATCTCATAAATGTCGACGTTGTCTCGGACGTCGTCTGCCCTTGGTGCTACCTCGGCAAGGCGCGGCTCGATCAGGCGATTGCCAATGTCGCCGACGACATTCATGTGACGGTGAACTGGCGTCCCTATCAGCTCAATCCCGATCTGCCGCCCGAAGGCGTCGACCACAAGGCGCATCTTGCAGCAAAGCTCGGAGGACAGGTTGCCGTCGATCGGGCACACCAGATGCTGACCGAGCTTGGCCAGCAGGACGGCATTGCGTTTAATTTCGACGCAGTGAAAATCAGCCCGAACACACTCGACGCGCACCGGCTGATCCGCTGGGCGCTGACAGAGGGTCCGGAGATGCAGAGCAAGGTTGCCTCCCTGCTATTCAGGGCAAATTTCGAACAGGGCCGCAATGTCGGCGATCACTCCGTTTTGCTCGACATAGCGGCGGAGGCGGGTCTTGAACGCCATGTCATCACCACCCTGCTCTCGTCAAATGCCGACAAGGACGCTGTGAGCGATGAAATCGAAATGGCACGCGGCATGGGTGTGACCGGTGTGCCCTGCTTCATCTTCGACGGCAAATACGCGGTCATGGGAGCGCAGTCGGTCGACGCGCTCGCCGATGCGTTGCGCGATATCGCAAAGATGAAGGATAGCTCCCAGATCAACTGAGTGCCCGAATCTGGCAAGTAAAGCCGCGCGAAACCTTGCGCGGCTTTTTTGTTTTGCGCTCAGGTGCCCTTTGCCAGTCCCGCCAATTGGGTCATCACCACCGCGGCCCCCGCCAGCCGTTTTTCCGGCGTCGGGAAATCGCGCTGGAAGAAGATACTGTGGTCGGGGCGGATCTTCGCCATAATGCCCTGTTTGGCGATATAGCCGACAAGTGCACCCGGGTTGGGGAACTCCCGGTTTCGGAACTGCACCACCACGCCCTTCGGCCCCGCATCGAGTTTTTCGACGTTGGCAGTCCGGCAGAGCGATTTGATGTAGACGATCTTCAAGAGATGCTGGACCTCGAGCGGTAGTGGCCCGAAGCGGTCGATCAGCTCAGCACCAAAGGCATCGATCTCCGAAAGCTCGGTGATTTCGCCAAGGCGACGGTAGAGACCAAGACGCAGATGCAGGTCGGGGACATAATCGTCCGGGATCATCACCGGCGTTCCGACGGAGATTTGCGGCGACCAGCCGCTATCGGCGATCTCCTCGTCCCCCTTCAGCTCGGCAACGGCTTCCTCCAGCATCTGCTGATAGAGTTCGAAGCCGACTTCCTTGATATGGCCGGACTGCTCGTCTCCGAGCAGGTTACCGGCGCCGCGAATGTCAAGGTCGTGGCTTGCCAATTGGAAGCCGGCACCCAGCGTATCGAGCGACTGCAACACCTTGAGCCGCCTCTCGGCCGTGCCCGTCAGCGTCCGATTAACCGGCAGCGTAAACAGGGCAAAGGCGCGCACCTTGGAGCGACCGACGCGGCCTCGCAGCTGATAGAGCTGCGCCAGGCCGAACATGTCGGCGCGATGCACGATCAGCGTATTGGCCGTCGGGACATCGAGACCGGATTCGACGATCGTGGTCGATAGCAGCACATCGTAACGCCCCTCGTAGAAGGCGTTCATGATGTCCTCGAGCTCCGTCGCCGGCATTTGGCCATGGGCAACGGCGACTTTCAGTTCCGGCATGTCTGATCTGAGAAATTCATGGATTTCCGAAAGGTCGGCAACACGCGGGCAGACGTAAAAACTCTGGCCGCCGCGATAATGTTCGCGCATCAGCGTTTCACGGATGACCAGCGCATCGAAGGGCGAGATGAAGGTGCGCACCGCCATGCGGTCGACAGGCGGCGTGGTGATCAGCGACAGCTCGCGCACGCCGGTCAAGGCAAGCTGCAGCGTGCGCGGGATCGGTGTTGCCGACAACGTAAGCACATGCACATCGGATTTCAGCTCCTTCAGCCGCTCCTTGTGCTTGACGCCGAAATGCTGTTCCTCGTCGATGATCAAAAGGCCGAGATTGGCGAAATTGATCGAGGCGCCCAACAGCGCATGGGTGCCGACGACGATATCGGTCTTGCCCTCAGCGACTTCCTTCTTGGTCAGTGCCAGTTCCTTGGAGCCGACAAGGCGCGACGCTTGCGCAATGCGCACCGGCAGGCCCCGGAAACGATCGGTAAAGGACTTGAAATGCTGACGGGCCAGAAGCGTGGTCGGGACGACGACAGCCACCTGAACGCCGTTCATCGCGGCTACGAAAGCCGCACGCAGGGCGACTTCCGTCTTGCCGAATCCGACGTCGCCGCAAACGAGGCGATCCATCGGCCGGCCGGCGCCGAGATCGTCGCGAACGGCCTCGATCGAAGTGAGCTGGTCCTCCGTCTCGTCATAGGGGAAGCGAGCTGCGAATTCGTCGTACAGGCCGTCCGGCGTGGCAAGCACCGGCGCATGCCGCGTCAGCCGCTCGGCGGCGATGCGGATGAGGCCGCCCGCCATATCGAGCAGACGTTTCTTCAGCTTCGCCTTGCGCGCCTGCCAGGCAACCCCGCCGAGCTTGTCGAGTACCGCGTCGCTGCCCTCCGAGCCGTAGCGCGACAGAAGGTCGATGTTTTCCACCGGCAGGAAGAGTTTTGCCTCGTCCGCGTAGACAAGTTCCAGGCAGGCATGCGGCGCACCAGCCGCCTCGATCGTCCGCAGGCCCACGAAACGGCCGATACCGTGCTCGGCGTGGACGACGATGCTGCCCTCGTCAAGACCGGCGACTTCGGCGATGAAATCGGCCCCGCGTTTGCGGCGCTTCGAGCGGCGCACCATGCGGTCGCCGAGAATATCCTGTTCTCCGATGACGACGAGATTGCCGGTCTCGAATCCGCTCTCGAGGCTGAGAACGGCGGAGGCTGCCTCCCCGGCCTTCAGCGCGTTCAATTCCGAAAGCGCCTTGACGGGCTTGATGTTTGCAAGCCCGTGCTCGGCCAGTACCTGCAGCAGGCGGTCGAGCGATCCTTCAGACCAGGCCGAAATGAGGACCTTGGCGCCCCTGGCGCGGCGGTCGGCAATGTATTTCACCGCCTGGTCGAAGACGTTGACCCGCTCAGCGTCACTCGTCCCTTCCGCCGCATTCTTCGCCCAGCGCACGCCGAGCCGCGCATCGACGGTCATGACCTGCCGCGCTTCGCCTTCATGTTCGCTGAACGGCGAGAGGCGCACGGCATTGCGCGACACCAGCGCTGCGTTGAAGGCTTCGGCGCTGAGATAGAGCAGTTCCGGAGGCACAGGTTTGTAGGGCGTTCCCTGCGATATCTGGGTTTTGCCCGGCGAGGCAGAGGACTGGCGCGCCTCGTAGTAGTCCTGAACCAGCTTGGAGCGCTCGGCCGCCGCTTCACGGGCGACATGGTCGGTCACGATGTGGAAACCGGCGAGATAATCGAATACCGAATCGAGCCGGTCATAGAACAGAGGCAGCCAATGTTCCATGCCGGCATAGCGCCTGCCCTCGGAAACCGCTTGATAGAGCGCATCATCCCGAGTCGCCGCGCCGAACATCGACAGGTATTGAGTTCGAAAATGACTGATGGTCTCGGGTGTCAGCGACACCTCGCTCATCGGGTTGAGTTCGAGCGACCGAGCCTGGCCGGTGGTGCGCTGGCTGGCGGGATCGAAGGAGCGGATCGATTCGAGCGTGTCGCCGAAGAAATCGAGGCGCACCGGTTCGTCGCTGCCGGGGACGAAGACATCCAGGATGCCACCGCGCACCGCATATTCGCCGACCTCGCGAACGGTGGCGACGCGCTCGAAGCCATTGCGTCCAAGCCGCGCGGCGACATCGTCCATTCGGATCGTGTTACCCGGCCGGGCGGAAAAGGCGAGGCTTTCGATGACCTCCTGCGGCGCCATCTTCTGAAGTGCTGCATTGACGGTGACGAGCACAATGGCCGGATGCGGTTTTTTCGCGTGTGCGATCAGGCCGCTCAGCGTCGCAAGACGCCGGGCCGAGGTATCCGCGCTGGGCGATACGCGGTCATATGGCAGGCAATCCCATCCGGGCAATGTCTGCACCGGAATGTCCGGCGCGGCAAAACCAAGCATCTGCTCGACATCGGCGATCCGTTGGCCATCTGACAGAATGTAGGCGACAGGCCCATTTGCGCGCGCGAGTTCGGCAAGGATCATCGGCTCGATGCCGGCTGGCACCGGGCCGATGGTCAGTTCGCGGGTCGCGCGAGCAACTTTATTGGGGTCAAATCCGGCAATCATCGATCGTCTTTATTCCCGTCGGCAAGGAGCTTGTCGAAATCCGGACGATAGGAAGCGATGCGTTCGAACAGCGGCGTCCTGTAGTATTGCGGCACCGGCCTTTCGCCGATGATCCACTTGACCAGATCGTTGTCCTCTTCCGCCATGATGGTCTCGAGCTCGTCAAGGTCGGCGTCCGCAAGACCGGCGAGTTCATTGTCGGCGAACTGCCCGAACACCAGATCCATTTCCCTGATGCCGCGATGCCAGGCACGAAAAAGAATGCGTCTGCGGCGCGGATCAAGATCGGCGCTCGTGCGTGTGATGCCCGTCATCGAAAGTCCTTCCTGCCGCCGCGTCGTTGGGAGCGCGCCTTGCAGTGGCTCTATAAACGCTGAAAAGACGATTGTCAGCCTTGCCAAAGACCTAATCCTCGTTTCAGTCTGACCGTATGCGCCCGGCCCTTCTCGATCCCCTGTTCTCCCCGCTGAATTCGCTTCCCGGCATCGGCCCGAAAGCGGGCGAGCTTTATGCGCGGCTGCTGGGGCGCGAAAGCATCGACGACTGCCGGGTGATCGATCTCGTTTTCCATGCGCCGCATTCGCTCATCGACCGCCGGCATCAGCCGGGTATCGCACGCGCGCCGCAGGGCGCAATCGTCACGATCACGGGCCGAGTCGACCGGCACCAGCCGGCGCCGCCCAGAACCAGCCAGCCCTACCGCGTGTTCCTGCACGACGACACGGGCGAACTGGCGCTAACCTTCTTCCGGGTCAAGGGAAATTGGCTGGAGAAGGCGCTACCAGTCGACGAGACCGTAACCGTCAGCGGCAAAATCGACTGGTTCAACGGCCGGCCCTCGATGGTGCATCCGGATTACATGGTGCGGGCGGCGGAAACGGAAAACCTGCCGCTAGTCGAGCCGATCTATCCTCTGACCGCTGGCCTTTCGGCCCGTATGCTGCGCAAGTCGATCGAGGCGGCCCTGCCTCGTATACCCGATTTCCCCGAGTGGATCGAAGACGCTCTTCTGGAGAAGCAAAGCTTTGCCTCAGCCCGCGACTGTTTCCTTGCCCTGCACGAACCGCGCGACGAAACCGATATCGACCCGCAGGCGCCCGCCCGCCGTCGGCTTGCCTATGACGAGTTTCTGGCCGGGCAGCTATCCCTGTCGCTCGTCCGCCAAAGATTGCGCAAGCTCGCTGGCACGCCGGTGCATGCAACCGGGAAACTCAGTAAGCCGGTGCGCGACGCCCTGCCCTTTTCACTGACCGCCAGCCAGGCGACGGCGATTGGCGAGGTCTTGAAGGACATGGCCGGAACGGAGCGGATGCTGCGTCTTTTGCAGGGGGACGTCGGCTCTGGAAAGACGGCGGTGGCGCTGATGTCGATGCTGGCGGCCGTCGAGTCGGGTGGCCAGGCTGTGCTGATGGCGCCGACGGAAATTCTTGCGCGGCAACATTTCGCCACGCTCTCGAAAATGGCCGCTCCAGCCGGCGTTAACATCGATGTCCTGACGGGCCGCACCAAGGGGCGCGAGCGCGAGGCGGTTCAGGAGCGCATCGCCTCGGGCGAAACGCAGCTTGTCATCGGCACGCACGCACTATTTCAGGATACCGTCGTTTACAAAAACCTGCTGCTCGCTGTTGTCGACGAGCAGCACCGTTTCGGTGTCCACCAGCGGTTGCGACTGACCGCCAAGGGGATTTCTCCGCATATGCTGGTCATGACCGCCACGCCGATCCCCCGCACGCTGGTGCTCGCCGCTTTCGGCGACATGGATGTTTCCAAGCTTACGGAGAAGCCGGCGGGCCGCAAGCCGATCCAGACCGTCACCGTGTCGACCGAGCGAACGGGAGAAATTGCCTCACGGCTGCATACGGCGCTCACCGAGGGCAAGAAGGCCTATTGGATTTGTCCGCTGGTGGAGGAATCAGACGCTTCCGACCTGATGTCGGTCGACGAGCGGTTCCAGACGCTGAAAAGCCATTTCGGCTCTGAGGTCGGCCTTGTTCACGGCCGCATGAATGGTGCCGAAAAGGACGCAGTCATGCTCGCCTTCAAAAATGGCGACATACGGCTTCTTGTGGCGACCACCGTCGTCGAGGTCGGGGTCGATGTACCCGACGCGACCATCATGGTGATCGAGCACGCCGAGCGATTCGGGCTGGCGCAGCTCCACCAGTTGCGCGGCCGCGTCGGGCGCGGCGACGAAGCGTCGACTTGCATTCTTCTCTTCAAGGGCCCTTTGAGCGAAAACGGCCGGGCGCGGCTGTCGATCCTGCGGGAGACCGAAGACGGCTTTCTGATTGCCGAGGAAGATTTGAAACTACGGGGCGAAGGCGAATTGCTTGGAACGCGTCAATCCGGCACGCCCGGCTTTCGCATTGCCAGCCTCGAGGCGCATGGCGATCTGCTGGAGATCGCCCGCAAGGATGCCGCCTATGTCATTGAGCGCGACCCGGAACTGACATCGGAACGTGGTGCCGCGTTGCGCACGCTGCTTTATCTCTACCGGCGTGACGAGGCGATCCGCTTTCTCAGAGCCGGCTGAAGAACTTTCCGCGTTTGGTCGCCACCGGCACCGTTTCGCCCGACGCAGACACTATCTTTGGCACGTAGTCGGGCGCTACCAGTCCTCCGGAGAGCAGAAGCTTGGCGGCATCTTCCGGGCTCATGTCCAGTGGCACGATCTTTTCGCGCGGTACGAAAATCAGAAATCCGGCCGTCGGCACGGGGGTTGGCGGCAGGAAAACCGTGACCATATCGAGACCGCGCTCCCTGAACTTCACGGCAATTTCGCCTTTCGCATCTGTCGCGATGAACACCAGCGACCAGAGACCGGGGCTTGGATATTCGATCAGACCCGCTTTCTTGAAGGAATTCGACTGGTCCTGCAGCACCGTCTGGAATATCTGCTTCAAACCCTTGTAGATCGAGCGCACCAGCGGTGTGCGAACCAGAAGCGACTCGCCGAAGCCGACGATGCTGCGACCGATCAGATTGGCGGTGAAGAAACCGACCAGCGTGATCAGCAGCAAGGCAGTCAGCAAGCCGAAACCGGGAACCGGATAGGGCAGGAAATTATCCGGATTGTAGTCGAACGGCAGATAGGGCTTCACCCAGCTGTCGGCCCAGAGGATGAAGGACCAGGTGATCCAGACGGTAATAGCAAGCGGCGCACAGATGATCACCCCGGTCAGGAAATAATTCCTCAACCGTGTCGCGAAAAATCCGCGTGCCTGTTTGTCCGTCATGCCGTTCCGTCTATCCGTCTACGCCGCCGTAAAAAGCCGCATTATATGTCACCATGCCGGAGGCCAGAGTCGAGGACAAGGGCTGCGTCAAAAAATATTGCGGCGCACAATCAGCGAATGTGATCCGGGGATCGTTCTGAAATCCGAACTTGCGATAGAGCTCGGGATTGCCCACCACGACACACCCCGCCGCGGCCCGTCCCCTCAACATTTCCAGTCCTTCGCGGATCAAGGCGCCGCCGATGCCCTGCCCCTGATGCGACGGCAACACCGACACGGGACCAAGCCCAAACCATCCCGCCGAACCGTCCGAAAGTTCAACAGGTGAGAAGGCGACATGGCCGACCACCGCGCCCTGAACCTCCGCGACCAGCGAAAGGCTGAGCGCGCCAGCGTCGCGCAGGCGATCGACGATGAAATGCTCCGTGCCATCGCTGTACGGACGATCCTTGAAAGCCTCCCGCGTCAGGGAGTGGATCGCTCCGACATCACCCGGTTTTTCGGGCCTTATCATCATTCCACGGTGACCGACTTGGCGAGGTTGCGCGGCTGATCGACGTCGGTGCCCATGAAGACGGCGGTGTGATAGGCGAGCAGTTGGATCGGCAGCGAGAAGATCATCGGCGCGATGATCTCATCGACGCTTGGCAGAATGATCGTGCTCATCGTCTCCAGCTTGGAGGCTGCGGCACCTTTCTCGTCGGTGATGAAGATGATGCGGCCGCCACGCGCCGCGACCTCCTGCATGTTCGACACCGTCTTTTCGAAGAACCGGTCATGCGGCGCTATGACGATGACGGGCATGTTTTCATCGATCAGGGCGATCGGGCCATGCTTCAACTCGCCGGCGGGGTAGCCCTCGGCGTGGATATAGGAGATTTCCTTGAGCTTGAGTGCGCCTTCCATGGCCAGCGGATAGCTTGTGCCCCGGCCGAGGTAGAGCACGTCCTTGCATTTCGACAGCTCGCGCGACAGGCTCTCCATCGTCGGCTGAATGCTGTTCAGGACCTTGCCCATGATCCGCGGCATTTCGGCAAGGCTGCGGACGAGAACCTTTTCCTCGGCCTCCGACACCGTTCCGCGTGCCCGGCCGGCACCGATCGCGAGTGCCGCCAGCACGGAGAGCTGGCAGGTGAAGGCCTTGGTCGAGGCAACGCCGATTTCCGGACCCGCCATGATCGGGAAGACCGCATCGGACTCCCGCGCAATCGTCGATTCCTTGACGTTGACGACGGCGCCGATCTTCAGGCCATGTTCCTTGCAGTATCGCAATGACGCCAACGTGTCGGCCGTCTCGCCCGACTGCGAGATGAACAGAGCGGCGGACTGCGGCGACAGCGGAATTTCGCGGTAGCGGAATTCCGAAGCAACATCGATTTCGACCGGAAGGCGAGCATAGCGCTCGAACCAGTACTTGCCGACCAGGCCGGCGAGATAGGCCGTGCCGCAGGCGGACATGGCAAGGCTCGGAACCTTGGCGAAATCGATCGCCGAGGTCATCGGGTTCACCGTGTTCTCGATGAAGTCGATATATTGGCCGAGCGCGTGCGAAATCACTTCCGGCTGTTCGTAGATTTCCTTTTCCATGAAATGGCGGTGGTTGCCCTTGTCGACCATGTAGGCCGCGGCAATCGAGACCTGGCGCGGGCGCGCGACCTGCTTGCCGTCATGGTCGAGGATCTCGACACCATCTGCAGTCAGGACCGCCCAGTCGCCGTCGATGAGATAGGTGATTTCATTGGTGAAGGGCGAGAGAGCGATCGCGTCTGAACCGAGGAACATCTCGCCCTTGCCGAAACCGACAGCCAGCGGCGGACCGCTGCGGGCGGCCATGATCGTGCCGGGCGCATCCTGAAAGATGACGGCGAGAGCATAGGCACCGGTGACCCGGCGCAGCATGGTCCGCATCGCATCTTTCTGGCTCAGTCCGTCTCGGATCAGCTTGGCGAGCAGTTGCGCCACGACTTCGGTGTCGGTCTGCGTGCTGAAAGTCGCGCCTGCAAGGGCAAGCTCGTCCTTCAACTCGGAGAAATTCTCGATGATGCCGTTGTGGACGACGGCGACGCCATCGGTGAAATGCGGATGAGCGTTGTTTTCGGTCGGCGCGCCGTGGGTCGCCCAGCGCGTGTGTGCAATGCCGGTCTCGCCTGCCAGCGGTTCGCCGCGCAGCTTGGTTTCGAGATTGACCAGCTTGCCCTCGGCGCGGCGGCGGTCGAGAACACCCTCGTGGATCGTCGCGACGCCGGCGGAATCATAGCCGCGATATTCGAGCCGCTTCAGCGCATCGACGAGGCGCTCGGAGACAGGCTGATTTCCAACGATACCGACGATGCCGCACATAGGTGTCTTCTCCGCAATTTTTTCGTGAGACCGGTGCCTTGCCACATAGGCGGCGGCCAAAATCAACTTTTCAAGCGTCGCTTTGGTATCGAATTTAGCGAAATGCGCAATCGGCGCGAAACTCACTTTCGATTTCAGGTTTTAACCGTAGCACACCGGGTGGATTATTTCTTTCTGGCGGCCTTTTCGGCCTGGTACCGCTCGCGCAGGATTGTCGCGCGCCCCGGCTTGATCTCCTGGCGCGCGCGTCCGAAAGCAACCGCATCGGCCGGGACATCCTCCGTGACGACACTGCCGGACGCAACCAGCGCGCCGTCGCCGACCGACACCGGCGCGACGAGAGACGAATTCGAACCGATAAATGCGTTCGCCCCGATGCGGGTGATGTGCTTGTTGACGCCATCATAGTTGCAGGTGATCGTTCCCGCGCCGATGTTGGTTTTCTCGCCGACGAAGGCGTCGCCGATATAGGTCAGGTGATTGACCTTGGCACCTGCGCCGATCTCTGCCTTCTTCACCTCGCAGAAATTGCCGACCTTGGCATCCCGCCCAAGATTGGCACCCGGGCGCAGCCGTGCATACGGGCCGACCGTTGCGCCGGCACCGACATGGGCGCCTTCAAGATGGGAGAAGGCATGAACGACCGCGCCGCTCTCGACAGTGACGCCGGGGCCGAAGACAACGTTCGGTTCGATCATCACGTCCTGTCCGATCTGAGTGTCGAAGGCGAGGAAAACCGTTTCGGGGGCGATCATCGAGACGCCGGAGACCATCAATTCATGGCGGCGACGCTTCTGCCAGACCGCCTCGATCAGGGCCAATTCCGCGCGGTTATTGCAGCCCATCAGTTCCGCTTCGGGCGCCTCCACGGCAATCGCCTTTCCCCCGCCTGCGCGAACGATCTCGACGATGTCGGTGAGGTAGTATTCGCCCTTGACGTTGGTATTGCCGATCTTGCCAAGCAGCTCCAACACCTTGTCGCCATTGATCGCCATCAGACCGCCATTGCAATAGGTGATGCGTCTTTCCTCTTCGGAGGCATCCTTCTGCTCGCGAATAGCCAGAAGCTCGCCGTTCTCGACGATCAGCCTGCCGTAGCCGGTCGGGTCGGCCGTCTGGAAGCCGATGACGACGACATCATTGCCCTCAGCCAGCGCCTGTCGGGCGGCCATCAGCGGTGCGGCCGTGATCAGCGGTGTGTCGCCGAAGACGACAAGAATATCGTCAAATCCCTTGGCGATCGCCTCCTTCGCCGCCAGAACAGCGTGCCCGGTTCCAAGGCGTTGGGTTTGCAGGAAGGCCGAAATCTCGATGTCACCGCGTTTCGCCGCCGAGGTGACCGGCTCAGCATCCCGCCCAACCACCAGAGCGACCGACGAAATGCCTGCATTGACAAGCGATTCGACCACATGCGCAATCATCGGCCGACCGCCGACCGGGTGCAGCACTTTGGACATGGACGATTTCATCCGGGTGCTTTCGCCCGCAGCCAAAATCACCGCCAGGCATGTTCGTGTCATCCCAAATTCTCCCGCTTTCATGGCTTCCCGCTTCGCAGCCGGCACGATTCTGCCCGTTACATAGCAGGAAGATATTGCAAGGAACATAATCCAGGACAGCGGCGACTGTTAACCCGGATAAAACACGATGGTGTCATAGATGGAAGATGAGCGTGTTTGACGGCTGCGGCGGCCGGGAATGATATCGACGATGCAGGCTTCACCCGACACAACCTTCTCCAGCAAGCGGCACGGGTTTTTCGCGACGGTTGCCCGCCAGCCTTTGATCGTGTTGGCGCTGGCCGTTGCCTGCCTGCCTCTGGCAATAATCGTGACCCTCGTCATGCCGATCGGTCCGATGTATTGGGATCACTATATCTATCTCGACGCGGCAAACCGCATCTTCGACGGCCAGATCCCGTCCATCGACTTCTTTGCCCCGGTCGGCGGCCTCGGCTACTATCTCTTTGCCGCATGGCTTTATCTGTTTCCGAACGGCCACCCACTTCTGCTATCGAGTTGGTCGATGATGACGGTGACCGTGCCGCTGATGGCGCTGGTTGTCTGGGACCTGCAGAAACGTTCCTCTGCTATCGCCTATGCCCTGCTTCTCCCCTTCCTGTTTTTTTCGCTGCTGCCCTTCAACACGGGAGAATTCTACCCCTACCCGGGTTCGGACGGCTTCGGGATCTATAATCGACAAATTTGCCAGTTGCTCTATGTCCTTGCCGCGGCTCTCGTTTTCGCGCGCGGTTGGCAAGTACTGGCAGCGGTCACCGCGCTTTCAATGCTCGCCCTGCTCTTCACCAAGGTGACCGGGGTCGCCGCGGGAGGCGTCCTTTGCCTGATGGCGTTTCTGGCCGGGCGCTTGCCGTTGCGCGCGGCGCTCGTGGCCGCAACTTCATTTTTAGTAACGATCGGTCTCCTTGAAATCGCCACCGGTGTCGTTTCCGCCTATGCCGCCGACATCCTGTCTCTGGTGCTGATCAACGACGCCAGCCTGTTGCCGCGTCTGCTGCAGGCTGCATCGATCAATTTCGGTGTGATCCTCAGTTGCAGCATCCTCGTATTCGTTTTGCTCTTCAATGAGTTTGCGCCGTTCTTTGAGAAGATACGGGCCTTTGCCGCGAAACCAGGTTTTGCCTCGCTGGGCGATGTTGCCGACCAATCCTTTTTCTGGCTGGCAAGTTTCGTCGTCGCGGGCCTTCTCTTCGAAAGCCAGAACACCGGTAGCCAGGCCTTCATTTTCCTCTGGCCTCTGCTGCTTGCGATTCTGCTCGAAAGCTACCGCCGCAAAGGCCCCTCCGCCGCGTTTGCAATGATTGCGGTCGTCGCATTGGGCGTCGCACTGCCGCCTGCGATCACGATTGCCCAAAAAACGGCGCGCGCCTGGATTGGCGCGGTCAACACAGCGACGCTCGAAAACCGGCACCTGAAAGCCATGGGCGCCGTCGGCGTTCGCGACATCGTCAGCCTGCGGGCGGAACGCCTGCACACGCACTATGTCGAGTACCGCGCAACCTACGAAGCACTAGCCACCGCCGGCGAATTTCCCTCTTTCCTGCTCCACAGCGACATGGATTTTCAGGCGCTCTGGCTTCAGACGGTCGATGGCGTCATCTCGGCGATCGACAGCTACGAGACCGTCCACAAGGTCCGGTTCGAGACGATCATGACCATCGATTTCACCAATCCTTTTCCCTGGCTGATGGATCGCCACGCCCCGAAACACGTCGCCATCGGCGCCGATCCCTATCGCGCCGTGCCGCCGCCGGATCAGCGCGTGCATGACGCCGTCAGCGCCGTCGATCTCGCCCTTTACCCGACCTGCCCGCCGACGATGGCGCGGCTGAAGCTGCTGAAACTCTACGAACCGGCCCTTGCCGCCGGTCACCGCCGCATCACGCTGACACCCTGTTTCGACGCCTTCGTGCGCGACGGACTCGCCTCTGTGCCTTGACCTTCATCGCGGCAGCCGCAACCGGCTCTCTATTAGAAGGCCGCCCTCGTCGAGAATGGGATGGGCAACAGACACGATATGCGCGTTGATGCGCTTGAGGTCGCGCAGGATATCGAGATGCAGGGAACTCGTTTGCAGGCTATCCGCGCGGCCGTCGCGCAGCCGCTCCAGATGACGCTCCGACGAGCTTTTCTCCATGTGGCGAACTTCGACCTTCACTTCCATTAGATGTCGGGCAAGATCGGCGTCCCGCGTGACGAAGATGGTCTGGGCAATCCTCAAATTGTCGATCGTCAAATTGAAGAGCGTCATCAGTTCCTGGTAGCCCTCGTCTGAAAACTTCAGCCCGTTGTCGATCTTCTTCCTCACCTGCTCGGTCAGGCTTTTTTCGATGATATCGCCCATATGCTCGAGGTTGATCGCGTAGTCGATGATCACGATCGACCGCCGGCCATGTTCATCATTCAAACCGCCGCGTCCAAGCCGGGACAAGTAGAGCTTGACCTCCTGCTGCAGCACATCCACCTGCTTCTCAAGCTTACCAATGTCCCTGAGCTCTTTGAGGTCATTGTGGTCAAAGGCGTTCATGGTGGCGATCAGCATCGTCTCGATCAGGTCACCGACGCGCAATACCTCCCTGGTCGCCCCCGAGAGCGCGATAACCGGCGTGGCGAGTGCGCCGTCATCAAGGTAGAGCGGTCCCGTCTCCGCTTTCGGCTCGTCCGGAATAAGGCGAAGCATGACGCCCGACAAAAGCGACGAAAATGGCCAAGCGAGAATGGCAAGCGCAACGTTGAACAACAGGTGGATATCGACCGGCAGCTTTGCCGGAGACAAAGAGAGCGTCTGCAAGAAGTCCGCCACCGGCGCAGCCAGCGGCAACGCTATGAGGCAGCCAATGGCGCGAACGGCGAGATTGCCGGCCGTCACGCGACGAGCAGACGCCGCAGCTGACAGGGTCGCGATGAAGGGCGGGATTGCGCCGCCGAGATTGGCGCCGAGTACAAGCGCGATCGTCACGCCTGAAGACAGACTGCCTGCGGCCGAGAGCGACAGGATGAGAACGACGACCGCCAGGCTCGATGAAGAAATGAAAGCCAGTGCGGCGGCGAAAAGCAGCGCGACGGGCCAGGCCGTGTCGAGCATGTTGAGGAACGCGGCGAGCGCCGGCGATTGCCGCATCGGCTCCGTCGCCAGCCCGAGCAGATGCAACGACAATAGCATCAAGCCGATGCCGACGAGTGCCGTCCCTGCTCCCTGCTTTGCGCTTGAACGGCCAGCCCGATACAACATCACACCGGTAAGAATGAGCAGCGGCGAAAGCCAATCGACGCCGGTTGCGACAATCCAGGCAGTTACCGCCGTACCGACATTTGCGCCAAGCAGCACGATCTGGGCCATGCGCGCCCGCACAAGCCCCTTTTCGACGAAAGAGGCAATCATCAGTGCTGTCGCGGTCGAGCTCTGCAGCACGATCGTCGCGGCGAAACCCGCGAAAAACGATCGCGCCTGTCCGTTTGTGCCCTGCGCCAACCCCGTCCTCAGTCTGATGCCGAAGGCGCGTGTCGCTCCCTCCTTGACCTGGGACAGGCCAAAGAGCAGCAGCGCAACTGCTCCGAACAAATTGACCATGACGATGGTGGATTCCATAAGGCCACTCCGGCATTCCCGCCAAAGGCTGCTCCGCGACAAGGCGAGTCGGCAGACCATGGTGGAAGAACATTAGCATTTTTGGACACGTGAACACGCGTTCGATGGCGAATTATGACAGATATTTTTCGATTGCCGGCTAACGGTTCCGACATCAAACGGCCTCGCAACGGCAAACCACGTATCGGCATGAAGGCGATGGATGCGCTGCCGCACAGCCCACCGACCAGACCCACCCATTTCGCCCGGACCGGCCGCCGGTTTCGGCGATTTTTTGCATGTTTCGACCCTTCAATTCCGCACCGGATTGCTCTAAGGAACGGAACCGGTTGCCGTCCGGCGGCCTGAATTGCGACGAGGTATGCAGTCCCATGCTTGAATTCCTGAGAAGAGGCGCCCAGACCTGGGTAGTCAAAGGGCTTATGGCCCTTCTTGTTGTGTCTTTCGGTGTCTGGGGTGTGTCCACGTCGCTTGTTACGGGTTCTTCCGACGCGGTGGTGACGGTCGGTGACGTCAAGGTCTCGCCGAGCGATTTCCGCCTCGCCTATGAACGCCAGGTCGCCCAGCTTTCCCGGCAGTTTGGCACCCGCCTGAGTCGCGAGCAGGCCAAAGCCTTCGGCGTCGAAGCGCAGGTCTATTCCCAGCTCGTTGCGGGCGCGACCCTCGACCAGCTGTCGAACGACATGAACCTTGGCCTGTCGCAAGATCGGCTGGCCACGCTGATCAGCGAAGACCCGGCGTTTCGCGGCGTCAACGGCCAGTTCGACCGCGTGACGTTCTCGAGCGTCCTGCGCAACGCCGGACTGCGCGAGCAGGACTACATCAACAACCGCAGCCAGGTTGCCGTGCGCTCGCAGATCGTCGAAGCGCTGTCGGACGGCTACACCCCGCCGAAGGTGCTGGGTGACGCGCTGCGCCAATACCGCAACCAGACGCGCACGATCGACTATCTGTTGCTGTCGAATGCCAATATCGATCCGGTCAAGGCTCCGTCCGACGACGTGTTGAAGCCCTGGTACGAGAGCCACAAGGCGGACTACCGCGCCCCGGAATTCCGCAAGATCAGCTATGTGAAGCTGGAGCCTTCCGACATCGCCGACCCGGCCTCGGTGACCGAAGAAGAAATGCGCGCCGAATACGACAAGCGCAAGGACAGTTTCCGCACGCCGGAAACGCGCACCGTCGAGCAGCTCTCCTTCCCCTCACGTGCGGAAGCTGACGCAGCGGCAGGCAAGCTTGCTGCGGGTACAAGTTTTGACGAACTGATCAAGGCCGCAGGCAAGACCGCCAGCGACGTTCTGCTCGGCGACTTTAGCCGCGACCGCATGCCCGATGCCAAGCTCTCCGATGCCGCTTTCGCCGTCACGGCCGATGGCCAGACCACGCCAGTCATCGACGGCGCCTTCGGCCCGGTCATCCTGCGCGTCACCAACATCAAGCCGGAAACCGTTCGCAGCTTCGACGACGTCAAGGAAGAGCTGCGCAACGAGCTGGCGCTTGCCAATGCTGGCAACGAGATCATGGCGATCCATGACAAGTTCGAGGATGCCCGTGTTTCCGGCGCGTCGATGAAAGAAGCGGCGGACCAGACAAATCTCAAGCTCGTGGTCCTTAACGCCGTCGACGCTCGCGGCAACGATGCCGAAGGCGAGGAAATCGCCGGCATTCCCGAGGCGAAGTCCCTGCTCGAAGAGGCCTTCAAGGCCGAGGTCGGAGCGGAAACCCTGCCGGTCAATCTCGGCCGCGACGGTTATGTCTGGTTCGACGTCCAGGAGGTGACGCCCGCGCGCGACCGGACGCTTGATGAAGCTCGCGAAAAGGTCGTCGCCGACTGGACGGCGGAACAGCAGCGCAACGCGCTGGCGGCAAAGGCTACCGAGCTGAAAGGCCGGGTCGAGAAGGGCGAGACGCTGGCAGCGATTGCTGCCGAGCTCGGCATCGCCGTCGAAGCCAAATCGGGACTGCGCCGTTCCACGGAAGACGCGGCTCTGAGCCCGGCAGCAGTCACAGCCGCCTTCAGTGGCGCGAACGGTCTGGTTGCCAATGCTGTCGGCGTTGGCGGCGAGGGCCAAATTCTGCTGAAGGTCACCGAAGTGGACGACAGCAATCCCGGCGACGCGCTCGACAATGACGACCGGCAAATCAATGCTATCGCCCAGGCCAGCGGCGACGATATTCTCGATCAGATGGTCAGCGAGCTTCAGAAGGGCTACGGTGTGGCGATCAATCAGCAGCTCGCAGACCTCGCCCTGTCGCAGCAGCGGTAAAGCAAAGGAAAGACCTGCATGCCGGATTTGAAGCCTTTTGTCGCCAAGGCCGCAGCGGGAGAGGCGCTCAACCGTGAGGATGCGCGCGCCGCATTCGAGATCATCATGTCGGGCGAAGCTACTCCTTCGCAGATCGGCGGCTTACTAATGGCGCTGCGCGTGCGCGGCGAGACGGTGGACGAGATCGTCGGCGCGGTTAGCGCCATGCGGGCCCGCATGCTGACCGTAGAGGCCCCGGCCGACGCCATCGATATCGTTGGAACCGGTGGTGACGGTGCCGGGACCTATAATATTTCGACACTGGCGGCCCTGATCGTTGCCGGTGCAGGTGTGCCCGTCGCCAAACATGGCAACCGTGCCCTGAGCTCGAAGTCCGGCACGGCGGACGCGCTTTCCTGCCTCGGCGTCAAACTCGATATCGGCCCGGGGGCGATTTCGCGCTGTATCTCGGAAGCCGGCCTCGGCTTCATGTTCGCCCAGCAGCATCATTCGGCGATGCGCCATGTCGGCCCGACACGCGTCGAACTCGGCACGCGAACGATCTTCAATCTGCTTGGGCCTCTGTCGAACCCCGCCGGCGTTACGCAGCAGCTCGTCGGAGTCTTTGCGCCTCAATGGCTTGTTCCGGTCGCCGAAGTGTTGCGCGACCTCGGTTCGAAAAGCGTCTGGGTCGTGCATGGCGAAGGCCTGGACGAGATCACCACGACCGGGGTGACGCAGGTTGCCGCGCTGGAGAACGGCGCTATCCGCACTTTCGAACTGACGCCGGACGATTTCGGGCTGGAAACGGTTTTGCTCGCCGACCTCAAGGGCGGCGACGGAGCCCACAATGCCGCGGCGCTTAAGGGCGTCCTGGAAGGCGATGCAACGCCTTACCGTGACATCTCGCTTGCCAATGCTGCCGCATCGCTGGTGATTGCCGGACGCGCCGCAAGCTTGAGCGAGGGCATGGATCTCGCCCGTCAGTCGCTGACAAGCGGCGCCGCGAATGCAACGCTGGAACGGCTTATCCGCGTCTCGAACGCGGCGTAAGGAGACATTCTATGGCCGACATTCTGCAGAAGATCGAGATGTACAAGCGCGAAGAAATCGCCGCGGCCAAAGCCAGCGTCAGTCTTCCGGACCTGAAATCGATGGCCAAGGATCAGGAATCGCCGCGAGGTTTCTTCAAGGCTCTCGACGCGAAGCGAGCCCAAGGGGTCTTCGGGCTGATCGCCGAAATCAAGAAGGCAAGCCCCTCCAAAGGCCTCATCCGTCCGGATTTCGACCCACCGGCTCTTGCGAATGCCTATGAAGCCGGCGGGGCTGCCTGCCTTTCGGTGCTGACCGACGGTCCGAGCTTCCAAGGCGCGCCCGCGTTCTTGACGGCTGCGCGAAACGCCTGTTCGCTTCCCGCACTGCGCAAAGACTTCATGTTTGACACCTATCAGGTTCATGAAGCCCGCGCTTGGGGTGCCGACTGCATCCTGCTTATCATGGCATCGCTCAACGACAGCGATGCACAAAGGCTCGAGGACGAGGCGTTTTCGCTGGGCATGGACGTGCTTGTTGAGGTTCATGACGAGGAAGAACTCGAGCGCGCGCTCAAGCTCGCCTCGCCGCTGGTCGGCATCAACAATCGCAACCTTAAGACCTTCGAGGTCGATATCGCCCTTTCCGAGAAACTGGCGCCGCAGGTTCCCGCCGACCGGTTGCTGGTCGGCGAAAGCGGCATTTTCACGCATGAAGAGTGCGCCCGACTGGCGAAAAGCGGCATCTCGACCTTCCTCGTCGGCGAGAGCCTGATGCGCAAGGACGATGTCGCCGCAGCGACGCGCGCGCTTCTCACCGGCTCCGCCGGCAGCCTGGCCGCCGAGTGATGTCCGGTCCCTCCCTCACTCATATCGGTGCTGGCGGCGAGGCCGATATGGTAGATGTGGGCGACAAGGAAGAGACCGTTCGCATCGCCGTTGCCGAGGGGCATGTGCGGATGCGGGCGGAAACGCTCGCTCTGATCCTGAAAGGTAATGCCAAAAAGGGCGATGTAATCGCCACGGCACGCCTTGCCGGCATCATGGCAGCCAAGCAGACGGCCAATCTCATTCCGCTTTGCCATCCGCTCATGCTCTCCAAGGTCTCCGTAGAGATTACTCCAGACGAAGCCCTGCCCGGCCTGCGGATCGAGACGATGGCCAAGCTCACAGGCCGCACCGGTGTCGAAATGGAAGCGCTGACTGCCGCAAGCGTCGCCTGCTTGACGATCTACGACATGGCCAAGGCGGCCGACCGGGAGATGGAGATCGGTGGTATCCGGCTTGTTCGAAAGTCTGGCGGCCGCTCGGGCGATTATGTCCGCAAGGAGGGCTGATGGCTTTGCTGCCTGTTTCGGATGCGCTGGGCAGGTTGCTCCGTGGAGCAGCGCCGATACGGCGTTCTGAAATGATCGGGCTGCACGCTGCCGCGGGGCGGGTGCTGGCCGAGAATATCGCCGCACGGCTGACGCATCCAGCCTTCGACAATTCTGCCATGGATGGCTATGCCGGACGCGGTGACGACTTCGCAACCATTGGCGCCGAGCTAACCGTCATCGGCCAATCGGCGGCCGGGCGTGGCTTTGCGGGCCATGTCGGCCCCGGCGAGGTCGTACGCATCTTCACCGGCGCGCCCGTTCCGGCGGGTGCCGATACCGTGCTGATCCAGGAAGATGCGGAGATTCTTGCCGACAAGCGCATCCGCACCACCTTCAATCCCGCAAAGGGTCGCCATATCCGTCCGAAAGGGCAGGATTTTCGCGCAGGTGACGTTGTACTGCGGAAAGGCGAACTGCTGGATTCCGGGCGACTGACCGTCGCGGCTGGCATGAACCATCCGGAACTTTCGGTTTTCGTCCGCCCGAAAGTGGCGATCCTTGCAACCGGCGACGAACTCCTGCCGCCCGGATGCACCCCCGGCCCGGACCAGATCATCGCTTCAAACACATATGGCGTCGCAGCGATTGCGCGCGACAACAGTGCCGAGGTCATCGATCTCGGGATCGTTCGCGATGACAGGGCCGCGATTGCGGCGGCCGTCGCCGAAGCACGCGCCGTGGGCGCCGACGTGCTGGTGACTTTGGGGGGCGCTTCCGTCGGAGATCACGATCTCGTCCAATCGACGCTGGTCGCAAGCGGTATGACGCTCGATTTCTGGCAGATCGCCATGCGTCCCGGCAAGCCGCTGATGGTCGGAACGCTCGATGGCATGACCGTGCTCGGCTTGCCCGGAAACCCGGTGTCGAGCCTCGTCTGCGCCCTTCTGTTCCTCGAACCGTTGCTGCGCCATCTCGGCTCCCTGCCCGCGCGCGACCGCGGCGACAAGGCAAGAACTGTGACCGGGCTTGCCGCCAACGACAAACGGCAGGACTATGTTCGCGCGCGGCTGTCGCGCGACAGCGACGGAACACTTAAGGCCGAGACGTTCTCGCGTCAGGATTCCTCGATGATGCAGGTCTTTGCCCGGTCCGATTGTCTGATCATCCGAGCGCCGTTTGCGCCGGAAGCGAAAGCCGGAACCATCTGCGATATCATGATCCTGCGGCAACCGGTTCTCTGACGGCTTGCCCCGCCGGCCTCCACCCTTCCCGAATGGCTGCAGGCGCCTATTTATCGTAGGACAATGGTGACGACTGGGGAGGAATCAACGTGCGCCGCAATGCGCTTTACCGGATTATCGGCGGTCTCGCCGTTCTCGCTGTCGTCATTGTGGTCTACCTCAACAGTAGGGAACCCAAACCGGCCGATATTGAACTCAAGATCGGCGAAGGCGGCGGCTCGATCCAGCAAAATTAAAAAAAAGATCCAGGTTCTGTCACGGGATCGACACGGTAATCTTTTATTAACCAAAGCAGTCGAATAATTCGCCCAGTTGATCTGACTACGGATGGACTAGCAGGTCATACGCAAGGCGAATTGAGGAAAGGTCGGGTTAGTCCCGGCCTTTTTGCTTTTCAAGGACACGTCAATGTGCCGCGCGCGAGACCAGGATCTTGTCGATGCGGCGTCCGTCCATGTCGATCACCTCGAAGCGGTATCCGAAGGCTTCCGTGACATCGCCCTCCTCCGGGTTCTTGCGCAACTGCTGCACGAGGAAACCGGAGATAGTTTCGTAATTTCCGTCCGAATCGATTTCATCGATGCCGATCGTCAGGTGGATTTCATCGATCGGCGTGCGTCCGTCGACCAGATAGGAGCCGTCGTCGCGCAAGCGGATCAACGCGTGTTCAATGTCGTCATAGTTGGACGGCAGCACGCCGACGATCGCCTCGAGAATATCGGCGATGGTGATGATGCCTTCGATGCTGCCATATTCGTCGACGATCATCGCCATGTTGATGTGCGACGACTTGAAGGCCTCCAGCGCTTTCAAGCACGAGGCAGTTTCCGGCAATGTGTGAATATCCTTGATGAAGTTGCGGATATTGAAGCCCCTGCCCGGCGCGTTCAGCACTTCCTTGACAAGCACAGCCCCCATTACCTCACCGCTTGCATCGATCACGGGATAACGAGAATGCGAGGACTGCTCGATCTTGGCGCGGATCGTTTCGAGACTATCGGTGACTTCGATAAAGCTCACTTCAGTGCGGTGCGTCATGATCGATTTGACGTTGCGGTCGCCGAGCCGAATGATCCGCCGGAGCATCTCGTGCTCCGACTTTTCGATCGCGCCGCTTTCGACGCCCTCGGCCATGATCGCCTGCACCTCTTCTTCCGTCACGTGATCGCTGTCGATCGATACGCCGAACATCCTTATGAAAAGCGCCGCCGAGGTCTCGAACAGATAGACGATGGGTGCCGCCAGGCGAGAGAGGAACAACATCGGTCCGGCGACGAACATCGCCACACCTTCCGAGTTTCTCAACGCCAATTGCTTCGGGATAAGTTCCCCGATCACCACCGACATGTAGGTGATCAGCGTCACGACGACCGCGACCGCGACTGTGCTGCCATAAGGATTGATCCAACTGACGCCGTTGAGTCCTGGCGCTATTTTTTCGGCGATGGTGGCACCGCCATAGGTACCGGCCAGCGTGCCGACCAGCGTGATGCCGACCTGGACCGTCGAGAGGAATTTGCCGGGATCTTCGGCAAGCCGCAGCGCCAGTTCGGCGCGGCTGTTGCCCTGTTTTGCCATCTGCCGCAGCAGAGGCCGGCTTGCCGATACAATTGCCATTTCCGAAAGCGCGAAAAACGCATTGATCAATAAGAGCACGAAAATGACAATCAGTTCGAACATAACCCTCGGACACCGTTGATGGAGATCTGCGGGCCGGATATGCCGCCGCAAGCTGTAGCCCTATCAAATAGGCGGAAGATGCAATGGCAGCAAGGCGGCAACGGTGGAATTGCCGTTCTTTTGCCAAAAGGCCCCAGTTGTCAGAGCGAACACGTCTGGGTTTTGCCGCCGGACGCCAGTCTTATCGACCGAGAGGTTTCGCTTCAGCAAGCTCGCGAAGTGCCTCGCGAACGCGGTCGCGCCCGACGCGGATGACATTCTCCATCGCAGCGCGAGCGCCGGTCTCGTCTCGCCGGCTGATCTGCTCGACGATACGGATATGCGTGCGCGCGACATCGTCGATCTGTTCGCGACCAGATGCGGGCGAGCTCAACTTGAAGATGCCGACAAGCGCGGCCTCGATCAAACTGCCGACGGTGCGCATGAACGGGTTTCCGGACGCCTCGACCACGGCGAGATGAAAGCGCAAGTCGGCCATGGCCAGCGTCTCAGCCGTGTGCTCGGGGTCACCCATGGCGACAGCCAGCCGCATCATGCCGCTGATTTCCGCTTCCGTGGCGTTGACCGCGGCAAGGGCTGCCGCATGCGGTTCGAACGCCAACCGGATTTCGCTGAGGTGATAGAGGAAATCTTCGTCGACGCCACCGTGGAAGTGCCAGGTCAGCACATCGCTGTCGAACAGGTTCCACTGGTTCTTGGCGGTGACCCGTGTGCCGATTCGGGCGCGCGGGACAATTAGGCCCTTTGCTGCCAAGGTCTTCATCGCTTCGCGCAAAACAGTGCGGGAAACCTTGAACCGCATCGCGAGCTCCGGATCGCCCGGCAGGATGGAGCCAACAGGAAACTCTCCCGTGACGATGGCTTTGCCCAGTTCGTCCACCACCTGCGCGTGGCTTGTGCGCGTCTTGGCACCGGTAATGACGGTTTCGAGCAGCCCCTTACGCAAGTGTCTCCCTCCTCAGGAATACCTTTTGTTCTGTCGCGACAATAACAGTATCCCCTTTTGCATCAGAATGAATGCAAACAGCAAAGCACCGATCAGAATTTTCGTCCACCAACTCGACAGCGAGCCATCGAAGGTAATGTAGGTCTGGATCAGCCCCTGGATCAAAACGCCGACGAGTGTTCCTCCAACAAACCCGGCGCCCCCTGTCAGAAGCGTTCCACCGATTACCACCGCGGCAATCGCGTCCAACTCGACACCAACTGTTGCGAGCGAATAACCTGCTGATGTGTATAGGGAATAAACGATTCCCGAAAGCCCGGCGAGAAAGCCCGACAGGCCATAGATCAAAATCGTCGTGCGTCCGACGGGAACGCCCATCAGAGCCGAGGTTTGCGCACCGCCACCGAGCGCGTAGACGTTGGTGCCGAAGCGCGTCCGCTGGGCAATCAGGATGCCGATCGCAAAGACCAGAAGCATCAATCCGCCGATCAAGGTGATCCGGCCACCGCCCGGCAGTTTGTAGTAGAAACTCTTCATCGTTCCGTAGAACGGATGCTTGATCGGTATGGAATCGATCGACAGCACGAAGGCCATGCCGCGCGCGAGGAACATCCCGGCGAGCGTGACGATGAAGGCCGGCATTTCCAGATAATGGATGATCGCGCCCATGATCGCACCGAACATCGTGGTGATGACAAGGACCAGAACGAAGGCCGCGAGCGGGTGGATGCTGGTGCTCTCCAGCATGACGGCGAGGAAAATGCCGGTGAAGGCGATGACCGAGCCGATCGACAAGTCGATGCCGCCAGCCAGGATAACGAAGGTCATGCCGACGGCGGCGATGCCAAGGAAGGCGTTGTCGGTCAGAAGATTGCCGATCACGCGCGTGGAAAGGATGTTCGGATACTGCGCCGCGCAGGCGGCGTAGGAAACGATGAAGATAATGATGGTCGCAATCAGCGGAAGATATTTCTGGTTCATCGGATGGATTTTCGGCTGAGAAAGGTCACTCCGGCCCGCATGCGCGGCGACTGGATGACGAGGATGATGACGATGATGGCGGCCTTGATGATCAGGTTGAATTCCGGCGGGAAGCCGGACAAAAGGATACCGGTGTTGACCGCCTGAATGATCATCGCGCCTGCCAGCGAAGCGATGATGCTGAAACGGCCGCCGAGCAGCGAGGTGCCTCCGACGACGACCGCAAGGATGGCGTCCAATTCCAGCCACAGGCCGGCATTG
Organism: Hyphomicrobiales bacterium; assembly: GCA_900474095.1. Taxonomy (GTDB): domain Bacteria; phylum Pseudomonadota; class Alphaproteobacteria; order Rhizobiales; family Rhizobiaceae; genus Pararhizobium. Next base: position 35,891 of record UCOA01000042.1, read on the forward strand.
TTGGCGTCCGCGCCCTTGATGTCGGCAGTGACGATCAGGCCGGCGATCGCTGCACAAAGGCCGGAAAGCATATAGGCCGCCATCAGCAGCAGCGGCGTCTGTATGCCCGAAAGCGTGCTGGCGCGGCGGTTGATCCCAACTGCCTCGATCAGCATGCCGAGGGCCGTTCGCCGCACCAGAAGCGCAACCGCGATACCGAATGCCAACCATATGACGACGGGCATTGGCAAGCCCACGAAAGCGCCGCTGCCGATGAAGATCAGACCCGGATCATTGAAGGTCAGGATCGCGCCCTCGGTCACCAGTTGCGCGATACCGCGTCCCGCAACCATCAGGACGAGCGTGGCAATGATGGGCTGGATGTTGAGGATGGATACAAGAAAGCCATTCCAGACGCCGCAAATGAGGCCTGTGCCAAGCGCGAGCAACAGCGTGACGATCAGCGGATCACCCCGCACGCTGGAGGCGGCGGCAACGGCTCCGCAAATGGCCATCACGGCGCCGACCGAAAGGTCGATACCCTTGGTAGCGATGACAACGGTCATGCCGACCGCAAGAAGCGCAACGGGCGCACCGCGATTGAGAATGTCGATCAGGCTGCCGTAGAGCCGACCGTTCTGGATCTCCATCGAAAAGAAGCCCGGAAAGACGAGCCAAATCAGCACAAGGATAACCGTCAAGGCTATCAGCTGAGGGAGCAGCCGCTGGCTGAGACGTGTTGCAGTTCCAATCATACATGGTCTCCCGCGCCTGGCGCGGCGGCGATGGCATTGACGATATGTTCCGTGGTGATTTCGCTGCCGGTCAGCTCCGCCACATGGGCGCGATCCCTGAGCACGATGACCCGCGTACTGTAAGCCACGAGTTCTTCGAGCTCCGACGAAATGACGATCAGAGACATGCCTTGACTGCAGAGTTCGCCAATCAGCCGGATGATTTCGGCGTGGGCGCCGACATCGATGCCGCGCGTCGGCTCGTCGAGAATGAGAAATTCCGGGTTCGTCGCCAGCCAGCGCGCCAGGATGGCTTTCTGCTGGTTGCCGCCGGACAGAAGCCTGATCGGCTTCTCGCGGTCGCTGGTGCGAATGTCGAGCGCCTTGATGTAGCGGTCCGCAAGGGCGTTCTGGTCGGCTGCAGACAATGGACGTGCCCAGCCGCGCCGCGCCTGCAACGCCAGGGCAATGTTCTCGCGCACCGACAGTTCGCCGATGATGCCGTCGACCTTGCGGTCCTCGGGACAGAATCCGAAACGTTCGGCGATCGCGGCACGCGGCGACGCGAGATTAACCGGCTTGCCGCCGATTTCGGCGCTGCCGCTGTCGGCCTTGTGTACGCCAAACAGCAATTCCGCCGTTTCGGTGCGCCCCGAACCCAACAGGCCGGCGATACCGACGACCTCGCCTTTGCGCACCTCGAGATCGAACGGCTTGATCGTGCCGGTCTTGCCATAGTTGGAAAACCGGAAGTGAACCGGTCCGCTCGATGTTTCGGCTGCTGCCACCGCTTTTTCGGCGGACTGAAGCTCATGGCCGAGCATCATCGTCACAAGCTCCCGGCGCGGCAAAGACGCAATCTCGCGTGTGCCGACCAACTGGCCGTTGCGCAGCACTGTGATTCGGTCTGAAAGTTCGTAAACCTGCTCGAGGAAATGCGTGATGAAGACGATACCGAGCCCCCTCGCCTTCAGATCACGGACGATGCGAAACAGCATCTCCACTTCTTGCGCATCAAGGCTGGCGGTCGGCTCGTCGAGAATCAGTATCTTGCCGGAGAGATCGACGGCCCGGGCGATTGCCACCACCTGCTGGATCGCGACCGAATAGCTGTCCAGCGCTGCAGACACATTGATGTCGATGCCGTATTGCGCCAGCAGCGCAGTGGCACGCTTCTTCATTTCGCCCGTGTGGACAAGACCGAAGCGGCGCGGTTGGCGGCCAAGAAAGAGATTTTCGGCGACGCTCAGATTTCCGAGCAGATTGACTTCCTGGTATACGGTGCCAATACCCAGCTTCTGAGCGTCGAGCGTGTCGTGCGGATCGATCTCTATGCCGTCGAGTGTCAACGTCCCGGCATCGCGGCGGTAGGCGCCGGTCATGCATTTGATCAGTGTGGATTTGCCCGCACCGTTCTCGCCGAGAAGCGCGTGTACTTCGCCGCGACGGAGCGAGAAATTGACTTTGTCGAGCGCGACAGCACCCGGAAAGGTTTTCACGATTCCGCTGGCGGTGAGAATATCGTTGGTATTGTTCATGAAAACCAGCGTCCTAAGAAACGGAGGTTACCGCAATTTACGGTTGCTGAAATGCCGCCGCCCAGCGTGGTGGACACGATGCCGAGCGCCCGTGCTGCCGAAATTTGGCGGCATTGAGGACGCTTTGACCAGTACCGCATTCCGGCCAATGCTTCCTGTCAATGAGACAGGAAGCATCACGGTCTTGCGACGGCCGGCGGCTAATTAATAGCCGAGGCCCTTCTTCTCTTCGTAGACCTTCTGCGGATCGTCAGCCTGGGTGTAAAGCTTCGATTCCGTCTGGATCCACTTCGCCGGCTTGGTGCCGTCCTTCAGGAAGGCGTCGAGCGCGTCGAGTGCCGGCCCCGCCATGTTCGGGGTCAATTCGACGGTGGCATTCGCTTCGCCCGCGGCCATGGCCTGGAAGATATCCGGAACGGCGTCGATCGAAACGACGAGAATGTCCGTGCCAGGCTTCAGGCCGGCTTCCTTGATCGCCTGGATCGCGCCGACAGCCATGTCGTCATTGTGGGCGTAGAGCGCACAGACGTTCTTGCCGCCGTCTTCCGCCTTCAGGAAGCTTTCCATGACTTCCTTGCCTTTGGTGCGGGTGAAGTCGCCGGTCTGGCTACGAACGATCTTCAGATTGTCGTGGCCCTTCAGCGCTTCCTCGAAGCCCTTCTTGCGGTCGATCGCCGGGGACGAACCGGTCGTGCCCTGAAGCTCGACGACATTGCACGGCTTTCCAGCGACGGTGTCGACCAGCCACTTGCCGGCAACATTGCCTTCATGAACAAGATCGGACGTGACGGCCGTCAGGTAAAGATCGTCGGACGAATCGACCGTGCGGTCGAGCAGGATCACCGGAATTTCGGCATCCTTGGCTTCCGTCAGCACTTCGTCCCAACCGGTCGCCACAACTGGCGCGATCAGGATGGCATTGACGCCCTGTGCGATAAAGGAACGCAGCGCCTTGATCTGATTTTCCTGCTTCTGCTGCGCGTCGGCGAATTTCAGGTCAATGCCCCGCTTTTCAGCCTGCTGTTTCGTCAGCGTGGTTTCGGCGGCACGCCAGCCGGATTCGGACCCGATCTGTGAAAAACCAATCGTCAGATCAGCGGCAGAGGCCGAACCAAACATGCAGGCAGCCAGAATCGTGGCACAGCTAAGTGCGGTCTTAATTTTCATGATGTCCTCCCAAAGAAACTGCTCCTCAGCAGCGAGGCTAAAAAATCATACTATATGACTTATGTAAACTGGATATTGCGCGGTTTGCGTAATTTTTCCCCGCCAGAATGAAAAAGGGCGGCCTTGCGGCCACCCTCCTTGATTGCAAGCGAAAGTGAATGCGAATTTACTTCGGCAGCTTGTCGTCAACGCCTTCGACGTAGAAATTCATGCCGAGCAGAGTGCCGTCATCGGCCGATTCGCCGGCCTTCAGCCATTCGGAACCGTCCTGCTTTTTCAGCGGACCGGTAAAGGGCTTAAGTTCACCGGACCTGATCTTGGCCTCAGTCGCCTCAGCCATCGCTTTCACGTCATCCGGCATGTTGGTGTAAGGCGCCATCGTCAGGATGCCATCCTTCAGGCCGTCCCAGCTCGACGTGGTTTCCCACTTGCCGTCGATGAAGGCCTGCGTGCGCTTGATGTAATAAGCACCCCAGGTATCGACAATCGCGGTCAGCTGCGTTTTCGGGCCTGCCTTGATCATGTCGGAGGCCTGGCCGAACGCCTTGATGCCCCGCTCTGCCGCTACCTGCATCGGAGCCGTGGTATCGGTGTGCTGGGTGAGAATGTCCACGCCTTGGTCAATCAGCGCCTTGGCAGCGTCGGCTTCCTTGCCGGGGTCAAACCAGGTGTTTGCCCAGACGACCTTGATCTTGAAGTCCGGATTGATGGTGCGGGCGCCGGTGACGAAGGAGTTGATGCCCATTACCACTTCCGGAATCGGGAAGGAAGCAATGTAACCGGCGACGCCCTTCTGCGACATCTTCGCCGCGATCTGGCCCTGGATATAGCGGCCTTCATAGAAACGGCTGTTGTAGGTCGCAAGATTCGGAGCCGTCTTATAGCCGGTGGCATGCTCGAACTTCACGTCCGGGAACTTCGCGGCGATCTTGACCGTCGCATCCATGAAGCCGAAGGACGTCGTGAAGATCAGGCCGCAGCCGGAGCGGGCCAGGCGCTCGATGGCGCGCTCTGCATCCGGTCCTTCCGGAACGTTTTCGAGGAACTGCGTCTCGATCTTGTCGCCGAATGCCTTTTCGAGCTCCAGACGGCCGATGTCATGCGCCTGCGTCCAGCCGCCATCAGTCTTGGAACCGACATAGACGAAGCAGACCTTGACCTTTTCCTGTGCGCTTGCCGCGGCGGAAAAACCGAGAACGGCCGCCGTGGTTGCGAGTGCGAAGAGAATTTTTTTCATTGTAACCCCTGTAGGTTTAGGTTTGCGTTGTTGTTCTTGTTTACCGATCCGGCACAAACGGTTTACCGAGCGATGCCGGCGTGTTGATCAGTGTCGTGCGCCGATTGTGCGAGATGAGAATTAGGACGAAAATCGTCGCCAGATAGGGAAGAGCAGAAAGAAACTGCGAGGGTATCCCAATACCGAACGCCTGGGCGTGCAACTGGCTGATCGAAACCGCACCGAACAGATAGCCGCCGGCGACCACCCGCCACGGCCGCCACGAGGCAAAAACAACCAGTGCCAGCGCGATCCAGCCGCGCCCCGCCGACATGTTTTCCACCCATTGCGGCGTATAGACCAGCGACAACTGCGCGCCGGCGAGCCCAGCGCAGGCACCGCCGAACATGACGGCAAGATAACGCATGCGGATAACGTTGATGCCCAGGGCGTGGGCCGAGGCATGGTTATCGCCGACGGAGCGCAGCTTCAGTCCGGCGCGGCTCCTGAACAGGAAAAAGTGGACACCGGCGACGACAGCGATCGAGAGGTAGAAGATCAGATCCTGTTTGAACAGAAGGGAACCAAGAAACGGGATATCCGACAGAACCGGAAAGACGATCTGGGACAGCTTGATACCGGACTGGCCGACATAGGCCTCCCCAATCATGCCGGAGACGCCAAGACCGAGGATGGTCAAAGCCAGTCCTGTCGCAACCTGATTGGCCACAAGCGTCAAAGTCAGAAAACCGAACAGCAGTGAGAACAAGGCACCCGAAGCAATGCCGGCGAGAATCCCGACATAGGGCGATCCCGTCATCTGCGTGGCGACGAAGGCACAGGCCGCCCCCATGACCATCATGCCCTCGACGCCAAGATTGAGCACGCCCGAGCGCTCCGTAACGAGCTCGCCGACGGCTGCCAAAACCAGCGGCGTGGCAGCGGTAATAACCGTCAGGAGGATGGCTTCGAAAATACCCATCAATGGGCTCCTTCCGTGGCCGTTCCCGTCAGGTTCGACCAGACGAGCTTGATCTTGTAGTGGATGAGCGTGTCGCAGGAGAGCACGAAAAAGAGCAGCAGTCCCTGGAATACGCGCGTCACCTTGTCGGACACACCGAGCGACAATTGCGCCGCCTCGCCGCCGAGATAGGTCAGCGCCAGCACAAGCCCGGCCAAGACGATCCCCAACGGATTGAGTCGTCCGAGGAAGGCGACGATGATAGCGGTGAATCCGTAGCCGGGCGAAATGACGGGGCGCAACTGCTGGATCGCACCGCTGACTTCCGAAATTCCCGCAAGGCCGGCAAGCGCACCGGAAAGCAGCATTGAAAACCAGATCATCTTGCGTGACGAGAACCCGGCGAAGCGCCCAGCACGTTCAGATTGGCCGAGCACGGTGATTTCAAACCCCTTCAGCGTGTAGCGCATCATGAACCAGATGACGATGGCCGCGAGAATGGCGAAGCCGAAGCCCCAATTCGTTCGTCCGGAGGCGATCATTTCCGGCAGGATGGCAACCGGATCGAAAGTCCGCGTCTCCGGAAAATTCAAGCCGCCCGGATTGCGCCAGGGGCCGCGCACCAGCCAGTCCAGAAACAGCTGCGCGACATAAACGAGCATCAGGCTGGTCAGGATTTCATTGGTGTTGAGGTGGGCCTTGAGGAAGGCCGGAAGGCCGGCGAACAGCGCGCCTCCCAGCATTCCGAGCAACAGCATCAGAGGCAGCACAAGCGGCGAATGCCATTCATGGAAGACCACCGGCAGGATCGAGCCGGCAATCGCGCCCATGATGAACTGCCCTTCTGCACCGATATTCCAGTTGTTCGACCGGTAGCACACGGAAAGACCGGCGCCGATCAGAATCAGCGGGGCCGCCTTGATGGCCAGTTCATGCAACGACCACACTTCCATCAGCGGTTCGATGAAGAAACTGTAGAGCGCGGTCACCGGGTTCTTGCCGAGCAGCAGGAACATGACGCCGCCGAATATCATAGTCAGAACAAGCGCAATAACAGGCGACAGGATCGAAAACAGTTTGGAGACGTTCGGCCGCTTTTCCAGCTCAATGCGCATGAGCCGTCTCCGCACTCTCGGTCTTGCCGTACATGCCCCCCATCAGGAGGCCGATCTTTTCACGCGAGAGCTCGGCCGCCGGATAGATATCCGAAAGCCGGCCTTCGCTGATCACCGCGATCTCGGTCGCGACCTCGAAAATCTCGTCCAGGTCCTGACTGATGACGAGAACAGCGGAGCCGGATTTGGCGAGATCGACGAGCGCCTGGCGAATGCGGCTCGCCGCTCCCGCATCGACGCCCCAGGTCGGCTGGTTGACGACCAGCACCGTCGGCTGGCGGTCGAGTTCGCGGCCGACGATGAATTTTTGCAGGTTGCCGCCAGACAGGGAGCCGGCCGGCGGATTTTCGCCGCTCTTGCGCACGTCCATGGCTTGCGAGATACGTTTGGTCGCCCTCTTGACCGCATCCTGGCGAATAAGGCCAAGCACGCCGCCGCCGAGAAAAGCTCTGCGGTCGGACTGGTTGCGGGCAAGCACGAGATTGTCGGATAACGACAGGGCTGACACCGCCGCATGGCCGTGGCGCTCTTCCGGCACGAATCCGGCACCCATCAACCGGCGGGCATTGATGCCGCGTGTTCCGACGGGTTTTTCGGCGATGCGGACGACATCGTCGCTGCCTGCCGGATATTCGCCGGACAGCGCATCGAACAACTCGCCCTGCCCGTTGCCCGCAACGCCGGCAATCGCCAGCACTTCGCCGGCATGCACCTTGAGACAGATGTTCTTCAGCGAAACAGCAAAGGGCGTTCTGGCGGAGGCCGAAAGATGCCTCGCCTCCAGCTTTACCGCGCCCTTCGTGCTCGTTCCCTCAGCGCTGACATGGGCGACATCGCTGCCGACCATCATGCGTGCCAGCGAAGACGGCGTTTCCTTGCGCGGATCGCAAGCGCCGGTAACCCTGCCGTGCCGCAAGACCGTTGCACGGTCGCAGATCCGCTGAACCTCCTCCAGCCGATGGCTGATATACAGGACCGATCGGCCTTCAGCCTTCAGCTTGTTCAGCGTCTCGAACAGTCGGTCGGCTTCCTGCGGCGTCAAGACCGAGGTCGGCTCGTCGAGGATGATCAGTTTCGGGTTTTGCAGGAGTGCGCGGACGATTTCGATGCGCTGGCGCTCGCCGACCGAGAGGTCTGCAACATGCGCCTTGGGATCGAGCGGCAGGCCATAGCTGTGCGACAGCGCGGAAGCTTCCTCGGCAATACGGTTCAGCGAAATGCCCGGCGCCATCGACAGGGCGATGTTCTCTGCAACCGTCAGTGCCTCGAACAGCGAGAAATGTTGGAACACCATGCCGATGCCGAGCTTGCGCGCAGCGCTGGGGCTGGCGATCCGGACCGGCTGGCCCTGCCACACGATCTCGCCGCTGGTCGGGGTGAGAACACCGAACAGCATCTTGACAAGGGTCGATTTGCCGGCCCCGTTCTCACCGAGAAGGGCGTGGATTTCGCCCGGCTTGATGTCGAGATCTATGCCGTTGCAGGCAGCAAATGTGCCGAACAGTTTCGTCAGTTGGCCAACGGCCAGCAATGGACCGCTCGCAGATTGTCCGTCAGCCGACACGCTGCCCTCATTTCCTGTGCTGCCTTGTGTGCCTTTTTCGGCTTATCTCAAGGAATCAGCAATGTTGTTCCACTCGTTCTTCTTGCTTCGAGATCCGTATGCGCCTGGCCTGCATCGGCCAGAGCATAGGTCTGGTTGATATTGATACGCACTTTGTTGCTTTGCACAATATCAAACAGCGAGTTTGCACATGCCTCCAGAGCAGGCCGCGTGGAGACGTAGCTGAACAGCGTCGGCCGCGTCGCGAACAGCGATCCCTTCTGCGCGAGGATGCCGATATTGACGCCTTCGACAGGCCCGGAAGAATTGCCGAAGCTGACCCAGAGACCACGAGGTTTGATGCAATCGAGCGACGCCGGAAACGTATCGTGGCCGACCGAATCATAGACGACGTCGACGCCCTTGCCGTTGGTGATCTCCTTGACCTGGGAGACGAAATTATCCGTGCGGTAGTTGATGACGTGATCGTAGCCATGGGCGAGCGCGAGATCGATCTTCTCCTGCGAGCCGGCCGTGCCGATAACCGTCGCGCCGAGCGCCTTCGCCCATTGTCCGGCGATCAGGCCGACGCCACCGGCGGCTGCATGGAACAGCAGAGTCGTTTCCGGGCCGACCTTGAAAGTCTGGTTGAGCAGGTATTGCGCCGTCATGCCTTTCAGCATCATCGCCGCCGCCGTCTCCAGCCTGATGTCATCGGGCACTTTCACCAGTTGCGAAACCTCGATGTTGCGCTCGCTGGCATAGGCGCCATCGGAGGAGGCATAGGCGACGCGGTCGCCGACGGCAAACGTGCTCACGCTGTCACCCACCGCCGTGACGATGCCAGCACCCTCCTTGCCCGGAATGAACGGAAGTCCCTCCGCGGATTTGTAGAGGCCGGTGCGAAAGTAGACGTCGATGAAGTTGACGCCGACGGCAACCTGGCGAATCTGGACTTCGCCAGGGCGCGGCGGCGTCAGCGTGATTCCCTCGATTTTCAGAACATCCGGCCCGCCAAGCGCGCGCACCATAATCGCCTGTGCCATGAAACCTCCTCAACCCCGCCCGAGACGGGGAAACAACTGCAAGATAAAGCCGATGACGTAGAGATAAAGACCGGTGCCAACGACGCCGGCAACAACCCATCCGGGCGTGTCGAAATGCAACAAAAGCGCATAGATTCCGAGCACCGACCAGACGGCAAAGACAATAAGATTGAGCGATCGCAAGCGCTGGACGCGGACCGGATGAAGGAAATTGATCGGCATGAAGGTCAGGAACACCGAGACGAAGACCACAATCGAAGCCGCGATCTCGCTGGCATCGATGACGAACAGCGTGAACACCACCATGTTCCAGACGACGGGAAAGCCGGAGAAGAAATATTCGTCCGTTTTCATGCCCATGTCGGCATAATAGATCGCGCTCGACATGACGATGGCGCCGGCGGCGACGAAGGACCAGGGTTCGCCGATCATGCCGCTCTGATAGAGCGCGAAGGCTGGCAGGAGGACGTAAGTGACGTAATCGATCACGTTGTCAAGCGTATCGCCCGACCAGTTCGGCAGCACTTCCTTGACCCGCACTTTCCGCGCGATCGGCCCGTCGATGCCGTCGACGGCCAGCGCCAGGCCCAGCCACCAGAACATGTCGACGAACCGGTGCTCGGCCGCAGCGACAACGCCCAGAAAGGCCAGGAAAGCGCCGGATGCAGTGAGAATATGGACGGAGAAGGCACGGATTTCGGCGTAGGGCACGCGCTTGTAATTGAAAAACTTCATCGGCAGACGCACCCCGTCCTTAATCTGCGCTTTCCCCCGAAGCATGCTAAACCCGCCGCTGTCGAGGGCCCACGCTCCCTTGCCCGCCTTGTCGCGCGGTGTTGGCGGTAATATGCACCGTTTCAGTTTGGCTGCCAGCAAAAATCACCGGCCCTTCAAAAAGCACGGGAATCAGTTGTGGACGCAAATGGATCATCTCTCCGTCTTCCCATTTCCTTCATGAGCGCTGGTGGGTAAGATTGGTTCAATATCGCTGGGCACAAGCAGGAAGCGGACGTCATGGATCACTTCGAAATTGCGGTTGTCGGCGCCGGGCTCGCGGGTTCACTCGCAGCCCTCGCCTTGGCCGATTCCGGGCGTAGCGTCGCGCTGATCGCGCCCGTCTCTGGGCGCCCCGACGGGCGCACGACCGCGCTGATGGATCGCTCTCTTGATCTTGTGCGGCAACTGGGCCTCTGGGATGCGATCGAACCTTTGGCGGCGCCGCTCTCCACCATGCGCATTGTTGATGGCACCAATCGGTTGCTGCGGGCACCGATGGTCACCTTTCATGCCGCCGAGGTGGGCCTCGACGCCTTTGGCTACAATATCCCCAATGCGCCCTTCCTCTCCCTGCTTGAAAAGGTGGCCGAAACCCGCCCATCGCTCACACGCGTCGTCGCCAGCCTGGCGCAGATCGAGTTCGGCACCAAGCGGGCGATTCTCACCCTGGACGATGGCCGCGCTGTCACCGCCGATCTCGTCGTCGGCGCCGACGGGCGAAAATCCAGAGTACGCGAGGGGTCGGGAATCAACGTTCGTAACTGGTCCTATCCGCAAAGCGCCGTGGTGCTTAACTTTGCCCACGAGGTCCCACACCAGAACATCTCGACCGAGTTTCACACGCCGGACGGTCCGTTCACGCAGGTCCCGCTGCCCGGTCCCCGTTCGAGCCTCGTCTGGGTGCAAAAGCCGGACGCCGCAGCAGCAGCACTGGCGCTTTCACCCGAGGAACTCTCGCTGGCGGTGGAGCAGCGCATGCAGTCTATATTGGGCAAAGTTACCGTCGAAGGCACGGCGCAATCCTTCCCGCTCTCCGGCATGGCTGCCAAGGCCTTCGGCAAAGACCGCGCCATTCTCATCGGCGAGGCGGCCCATGCCTTCCCGCCGATCGGCGCGCAGGGACTGAACCTCAGCCTTCGCGACATCATGGCGGCGACCTCGCTGCTTTCCGACCTCCCGACCATCCCGGACGATTTTGGCGCACGTTATGACCGCAAGCGGCGAGCCGATGTCCTAACCCGTACCGTCAGCGTCGATCTGCTCAACCGGTCACTGCTGTCCGATTTCCTGCCGGTGCAAATGCTGCGCGCGGTCGGGCTGCAGGCCCTTGCCAGCGTTCCGCTGCTGCGCAATCTGATGATGCACGAGGGGCTGAACCCCGGCAGCGCCTTGCAAACGTTGCGCAGTACCTTATCGGAAAAGATCGGCTGGCAGCGCGCCTGAACCGATCCGGTAAAGCAGCGCGGTCACGGTCGCCCCGACACAACCGTGGCGATCGTCGTCGTTGCCCGCTCCTGCCACTTCGTCGTCGATCTGCGCCACCTATATTGTCTTTGCTCTCGTTTTCGGCGCCGGCAGGGTGCGAAGCCTCTGTTTGCAGCCTGTGCTTAGCCGATTTGCATCAGCACAGGAAAGGTCTCCTGGAACCAGATAGCCATCGAACTGATGAAGCCGAAGACGAAGGCAAGGCCCGCAAGGACCAGGAAGGCCCCCATGAGTTTTTCCACCAGGCCGAGATGGCGGCGGAAGCGCGACAGGAATCTCATGAAGGCGCCGGAGAACCCGGCGGCGATCCAGAAGGGGATCGCCAGGCCGAGCGAATAGACCGCCAACAGCATCGCACCATCGCTGACCGTCTCACGCGCGGCCGCTACACCCAGAATCGTACCGAGCACGGGGCCGATACAGGGCGTCCAGCCGAAGGCGAAGGCAAGCCCCATGATATAGGCGCCCGACAGCGTCGCTGGCTTTCCGCCGCCCTGGAAACGCGCCTCCCGCCCCAGCAGGCCGATGCGCAAGACACCGAGGAAATGCAGGCCCATGATAATGATCACGATGCCGCCGACACGCGACAGGATGTCGATATGCTGGCGCAGCACAAGCCCGATGGTGGACGCCCCTGCCCCGAGCGCCACGAAGACGGTTGCAAAGCCGAGAGTGAAGAAAAATGCAGCTCCGAACACCGCGCGCCGCGTGCCGGCAATGGCGGCCCCACTTTCGCCGCCACGAAACTGGTCGACCGAAATGCCCGCCATGTAACAGAGATAAGGCGGCACCAAAGGCAGGACACAGGGAGAAAGAAAGGACAGCGCGCCTGCCAAAATGGCGGTCCAGATGGAAATATCAGCGATCGACACCCGTTAGGAACTCCAGCCTGCAACACGCCTGCGCCCTCTTAGCGCCGATACCCCCATCAAACCAATCACCTTTTGGCGATCTCCTTGCAAATCATCGAATTTGCACTTGTCGCCTGTTTTTTTGGGTTGACCAAAACAAGCCCGCTGTGCATATGTCCGCCCACTTCCGCCGGGCACGAGACGCCCGGTTTTAAGGGAGCGCGTAGCTCAGCCGGTAGAGCAACTGACTTTTAATCAGTAGGTCCAGGGTTCGAATCCCTGCGCGCTCACCAAAAGTCAAAAATCAAATGATTAAGCGGTTTTCTGCTTGAAGATCTTGTAGCCGGTCTTGTCCAAGATGCCGAACTGAGCCCACTGCGCGCTCCAGAAGCCGGGCCTCCAAGCGACCACCTCCACAACCAAGCTCTCGCTCCACGACATCAACACCTCCCGCCAGAAGCGAAAAGTGTCACTCGTGTCTCCGGTGCAAAACGTTCCCTATCTTTCGGGTCGGACATTCTTTCTGCACGTACCGGGCCAAACCTTCCTTTCGTCGGACCAACGTGTTTGATCACATCGCCTGCGAATTTGAACAGCGTTTTCGGCGACTCTGCAAACCCATAAAATTCGGCGCGGATATCGATGGAAAGTCATTCCGTTTTAATCCATTCTGCGCTATTGCAGTGCGCAACGACCGGCAGCCCGGCGTGACGGAACCAAGGTGGAGACTGCTCGAGACATGTCCGCGAAAATCTATCGACCCGCAAAGACCGCCATGCAGTCGGGCAAAGCCAAGACGCATTTGTGGGTTCTTGAGTTCGATCAGGAAAAACCGCGGACGATCGATCCGATCATGGGCTATACAAGTTCGGCCGACACCCGCCAGCAGGTGAAGCTGACCTTCGAGACCGCCGAGCAGGCGATTGCCTATGCTGAACGCAACGGCATCGAGTACCGCGTCATCGCACCGAAGGAAGCGACCCGCAAGGCCGTCTCCTACAGCGACAATTTCCGGTTCAGCCGTACGCAGCCCTGGACTCACTGATACCAGGCTGCCAGTTTCCGGAGGCCGCGGCCTCCTTCAAGCGGCCCCTTAGCTCAGCTGGATAGAGCACCTGCCTTCTAAGCAGGTTGTCGCAGGTTCGAGCCCTGCAGGGGTCGCCAAAACTTATGCAGCGCCAGATACATGGACTACCTCCCGAATTTCAGGACTTCGGCGGCGCTTTGCCTTTGGAAATCACTCGAGCCGCAATACATCACGGTCGGATATCCCTTGCCATTCTGATACTCTTCTGACGTCGGTCTGCGGGCGACTTTATTGGAAATTCCACGGCATCTGGCCCTACTGCCGCGGACAACGAGGCGAAGCCTCTACGTCGACAAAAGAACTCGTTCGACAAGCCGTCCTGCGCTCAACTTCGCCTCGACCATATAAAACTAGGAAATGCGAAACAGACCACGTCCTTGCGCCGAGTTGCGCTGTGACGAGATAAGCCATTGGCTGACACAAACTGCAAAAGACATCTCAATTTGGTTGCAATTGGTCGGTTACAGCTTGGCATCCGCCTCATGAGACTTCGGAAGGAAACGTCATGACGTCCAAATTGCGTGTTGCTGTTCTCTTTGGCGGTCAATCCACGGAGCATGATGTTTCCATCCTTTCGGCTCGCAATGTCATCAAAGCCATCGACGTCGCCAAATATGAGATCATGCCGATCCTTATTGATCGAGCCGGGCAGTGGTTGCTGATCGAGCTGGTTGATGGCGCCCTGCCGGACCGCGTCGCTTATGCCGGAACAAGGATCTGCCTGCTACCCGGTGGCCGCGGTCGTCTTCTCGCTTTTGGCGGACCCGCCGGCTCCAGCGAATTGCCTGCAATAGATATCCTGTTTCCCGTATTGCACGGGATGCATGGTGAGGATGGATCCGTCCAGGGGCTTGCCCAGATTGCGGGTGTTCCCTTGGTTGGCTGCGGTATCCTCGGATCGGCCATTGCCATCGACAAGGACGTGGCAAAGCGCCTGTTGCGGGAGGCTGGTTTGCCGGTTGCCGGCTCGATCACGATCAGATCCGGCGAGAGCCCGATTTTCGAAAACGTCACAAACATTCTGGGCTCGCCAATTTTCGTCAAGCCCGCGCGACAGGGTTCGTCGGTTGGTGTCAGCAAGGCGCGAACTGCCGGCGAATTTCACCTCGCGCTGGCCGAGGCGTTCAAGTTCGACACGAAGGTTCTCGTGGAGGAGTTCGTCCAGGCTCGCGAGATTGAATGCGCGGTTCTTGAGAAGCCCGACGGAGCAATCGTGGTCTCCGTCCCCGGCGAGATCGTAACGGCGGAGGCGCACGGCTTCTACACCTATGAAGCAAAGTATCTTGACGAGAAGGGAGCCACCATTGACATCCCGGCCCAGCTCCCCGAACAGACGGCGCGTCATCTGCAGGACATGGCCAGGCAAGCGTTCATCGCGCTGGACTGCGACGCGCTTGCCCGCGTCGATTTTTTCGTGCGGCCGGACATGAGCACGGTGATCAATGAGGTCAACACGATGCCAGGCTTTACCGATATCAGCATGTACCCGAAAGCGATGGCCGCGAGCGGAACGTCCTACCCGGAACTCATCGACAGTCTGATCGAGCACGGATTGGCAAGAGCCAAACAGGCCCTCTGATCCTCGGCGATGCCGCTGTGGAACATGTGCCCGGGCTTTCTCAGACGCAGGTGCGCATCGATCCGTTCCGGGCTGTCGAGGCAGTGAGAGCCAAGGTCGCTGATCGCAGCTTATCGCGGTCGCTACCCGGCCGGACGGTGCTTTATGCTGTTGGAAGGCTGGAGGAGGCCTATAAGCCGAAGGTCGTGCCCTGCTACATCGAAGAAACCAGAACCGGAATCCCAACTTAAAAAAAACGGACCGAAGGCATGTCTGCCGTTCGGCCCGTCCGGTAAAGGTCGGATAGGGGAATTTCCGGACATCCGCAGACTGAGCAGCACTGCGAATGGGAGGTCTCTTACCGCCTCATCATGCCCGAACGCCGATTTTTCATTTGACATAAAGCGCAGAAGATTTGACATTTTTGTCATGCCGCAAAAAGAGCCATCCGAACAGGGCGTTTCTGTCGTCATCGTTGTCCTGCCGGAATCGTCGATCATGTCGCTCGCTTCCGTGCTGGACCCGATGCGTGCAGCAAATCGCGTCGCTGGGAAAGCGCTCTTCCGCTGGAGGATACTCTCCCCCGACGGTGAACCGGTTCTTCTGACCTGCGGCGTCTCGATCGCCGTCGACGGTGTGTTCTCAGCGCGCGCGGTGGGCGATTTTCTGCTGGTGATCGGCGGCTTCAATCTGGAGCGCCATGCAGGCAAGGGGTTCATCGCTGGCCTGCAGACCTGCGCACGGCATTTTCCTGTCGTGGCGGGTATCGAATCAGGCTGCTGGCTGCTGGCGCGCTCCGGTCTCGTCAATGGACGCTCGGCAACGGCGCATTGGGAGGAACTGGAGGATTTCGCACTGGCTTTTCCCGACGTGTCGGTCAAGGCCGACCGTTTCGTCACGGACGGCAAATTCTGGACCTCGGGTGGGGCGTCGCCAACCTTCGACATGATGCTGCACATGATAAGGCAGCGATTCGGGTCGGCCGTTGCGCTCGATGTGGCGAGCATCTTCGTCTATGATGAAACGCATGCGGCATCGGATGCGCAGCCGCTGGTCTCGCTCGGCCGCATGGAAGCGCTCGATCCGGAGCTTGCCCGCGCCATCCGGCTGATGGAACGCACGCTCGACCGGCCGCTGTCGATCACAGCGCTCGCCCTGCGAGCCGGCCAATCCCGTCGCAAGCTCGAAATGCGCTTTGCCAAGGCGCTCGGCGTCAGCCCCGGTACCTATTATCTGCGGCTTCGCCTACAGGCGGCACATCGGCTGGTCAGCGATACCGATCTGAGCGTCCGGGACATTGCGCTTCGCTGCGGTTTCGACAGCCTCTCCTCCTTCTCCCGCGCCTTCAAGCATCAATACGGGGAAAGCCCGCTAAAACTGCGGCTAGGCAGAGGCGTCAATGAAAGGCGGCATCGCGAGGCACCTCCACCGTCACTTTAAACAACTGGCCGACGACATCGGGGTGTCCCCCGAGGCCTTATATCGGGAGGTCGCTCGGCGGCGCGTCGAGGTCCACACCAAACTCGGCCGGATTTAATTCCCCAGGACACCCCTTGACCTTCCCATCATTGGAAGCACTAACTATATTGGCAGTTACCAAAGGGATCCCCCAATGACTGCAATACCGAAGGTCGAAACATTGAAATCCCTGCCCATTACGACCGATTTCGGGATAGAGGGCATGACCTGCGCGTCCTGCGTCGGGCGGGTCGAGAAAGCAATCGCCGCCGTGCCGGGCGTAGCCTCTGCTACCGTCAATCTCGCGACAGCGCGCGCCACCGTCACCTACAACGCGCCAGTTCGGACCGAAGCCATCCTTCAGGCCATCGAGAAGGCGGGCTATGAACCCAAACTCGAGACACGAGAACTCGGCGTCGAAGGCATGACTTGTGCTTCGTGCGTGTCCCGCGTCGAGAAGGCTCTGAAAACCGTTCCGGGTGTGAAAGACGCCTCGGTCAACCTCGCGACCGAGAAGGCGACTGTCCATACCGTCTCCGGCACTCCCGCGCTCGCCCTGGAGGATGCCGTGCGCGCCGCGGGCTACGAGGTGCGCAGGATCCCCCGGGGCAGCCCTGTAGACGACAGCGAGAATCGTCGTGACCGCGAGACCAACCGCCTGGAGATGTCGGTGGCCCTGTCGGCCGCGCTAACGCTTCCCCTATTCGTCCTCGAGATGGGATCGCATTTCATTCCGACCATCCATGACTGGGTCATGATCAACATCGGCATGGACAATAACCTTGTCATCCAGTTTGTGCTTGCCACTATCGTCCTGTTCGGGCCCGGCCTCCGCTTTTTTAGGAAGGGCGTTCCCAACCTGCTTCGTTGGAACCCCGACATGAATTCGCTGGTCGTGCTCGGCACCTCGGCTGCCTGGTCCTACTCGGTCGTCGCGACATTCCTGCCGGACGTGCTGCCTTCTGGTACTGCCAACGTCTACTACGAGGCGGCCGCCGTCATCGTCACGCTGATCCTGCTCGGCCGCTACCTTGAGGCGCGCGCGAAAGGCAAGACCAGCCAGGCGATCAAGCACCTCATCGGCCTTCAGGCGAGGACCGCGCATGTGAAGCGAGGCAACGGCTTCGTCGAGATCGAAATGGGAGACGTGGCCCTCGGCGACGTCGTGCGCATCCGCCCTGGCGAGAAAGTCCCGGTCGACGGCTGCGTCACCGAAGGCGCGTCCTACGTGGACGAGTCCATGATCACGGGCGAACCCCTTCCGGTTAAGAAATCCGCTGGCGACGATGTCGTTGGCGGCACGATCAACAAGACCGGGTCCTTCACGTTCGAAGCGAGAAAGATCGGCGCTGACACGGTTCTCGCGCAGATCATCAAGATGGTCGAGGCCGCGCAGGGCTCGAAGCTGCCGATCCAGGCACTCGTCGACCGGGTTACGGGATGGTTTGTGCCGGCTATCATTGCAGCCGCTGCCTTCACTTTCATGGCTTGGTTGCTCTTCGGCCCCTCGCCTGCGCTGACCTTCGCTCTGGTCAATGCCGTTGCGGTGCTGATCATCGCCTGCCCCTGCGCCATGGGACTGGCGACCCCGACATCAATCATGGTCGGCACGGGCCGCGCGGCCGAACTCGGCATCCTCTTCCGAAAGGGCGAAGCGCTCCAGACTCTGCGCGACGTAGACGTCGTTGCGTTGGACAAGACTGGCACCCTGACCAAGGGAAGGCCGGAATTGACAGACTTTGTCGCCGCCGAGGGGTTCGATCGCAACGAAACACTTCGCCTCGTGGCTAGCCTCGAGACACAGTCCGAGCACCCGATTGCCGAAGCCATCGTCACAGCGGCGAAGAATGAAAGGCTGGCCGTTGCCGAGGTCTCGGATTTCGAGGCTGCCCCGGGCTACGGGGTGAGCGGTCGAATCGATGGCCGGACAGTGCTTGTAGGCGCAGACCGGTCCATGACGAGGAGTGGCATCGGCGTCACGTCGTTCTCCCGACAGGCAGCCGAATTGGGCGACGCAGGCAAATCCCCGCTCTATGCAGCGATCGACGGCAAACTGGCTGCCATCATTGCAGTGTCCGATCCCGTCAAGGAGACGACACCGCAGGCGATAGCCGCATTTCATGCGCTTGGCCTGAAGGTCGCGATGATCACGGGGGACAACAGGCGCACTGCGCAGGCCATCGCCCGCCAGCTCGGAATCGACGAGGTCGTCGCTGAAGTCCTGCCGGACGGCAAGGTCGATGCCGTCAGCAAGCTGCGGGTCGGCGGGCGCAAGGTCGCTTTCATTGGTGACGGCATCAACGACGCGCCTGCGCTGTCGGAAGCCGATATCGGCTTCGCGATCGGGACCGGTACGGACATCGCGATCGAGAGCGCCGACGTCGTCCTGATGTCGGGCGATCTCAACGGCGTGCCGCGGGCGATCGCCCTCAGCAAGGCGACAATCCGCAACATCCGGCAGAACCTGTTCTGGGCCTTCGCCTACAATGTCAGTCTCGTTCCGGTGGCCGCGGGCGTCCTCTATCCGTTGAACGGCACGCTGCTGTCGCCGATCCTCGCCGCTGGCGCGATGGGCCTGTCGAGCGTGTTCGTACTGGCCAACGCGCTTCGTCTGCGGCGCTTCACGACGACCTGACGGAAGGAAACCACGATGAACATCGGTGAAGCATCCAGGGCCTCGGGCGTCTCGACGAAGATGATCCGCTACTACGAGCAGATCAAATTGATCACACCTGCGCACCGTACCGAGTCGAGTTACCGCATATATGGCGACAACGACGTCCATACGCTGCAATTCATCCGCCGTGCCCGTGACCTCGGGTTTTCGGTCGAGCAAATGAAGACGTTGCTGGCGCTGTGGCGGGACCGTTCTCGAGCAAGCTCCGACGTCAAGAAGTTAGCCCTCGAGCACATCGCCGAACTCGAGCGCAAGGCAGCCGCAATCGCGGCAATGACGAAGACGCTGAAGCATCTCGCCAGCCACTGCCACGGTGATGAGCGCCCGGACTGCCCGATCATCGAAGGGTTTGCCGACACGCTCGGCGACACCGACCCCGGCATTGAAGCGAAGTTCGGTCTGACGGGCGTCAAATAGACGAATAGACGGACGTTTCCGGTGTCCCTACTTGTCTGTCGTGTTAGTCGAACCCGGAGGGAGCCTAGCCGATCCGGACGCTTCGAGATTGATGCCTCTGATCGGGCATCGCGGGTGCGCGTGTACATCGGTTATGACTATCCGGACACGTTCGCAGGTGCCCGCTGTTTGGGCCGATCTACGCACGTTGGTGCGTCGACCAAATAGCCAAGGACGCGTCCGAATCTTTCGGCATCCCACCGAAGAAGTATAGCTGGAGGAGCCTCCTCTCCGCTGGGGAAGCTCAGGAGTGACGACAATCGTAGCGGAGCCAGCACTCGTCTCCCGTCCCGTCAGTTGGCACCACAAAATTCTATTGGAACCCATGTTGACCTTGCCATCGTTGGAAGCTCTACATGGGACGTCGAGGTCGGGCGAATTTAGTTGTGCACCGCCACATATTGGTCGAGAATCATCGGCTAGATGAAGCTCTCAATTGACAACTTCAGGGCTGATGGTAGTCCTCGGAGATGGGCATGTATCGAATCACATTGGTAAAAATGCTGGTTCTGCTTCGGTTGGTGATCATTGCATCACTGGCTGGCTACTCGTTGCCCGTTGCTTCCGCAGCGATGCATGGGTCGATCGCGACATCGACGATCATCCAACCCGACGACCACCACGAGATGACAAACGGCGACCACGTCCATGGAGACGAAAGCGCCTCTTCGGATGACATGCAGAAAATTGCGAAGCAGGAGTGCTGCAAAGACTTCTGCGTGAGTTTTGCGATTATCGCGACCGCCGATGTGGTCTGCGGCCCCGTCGTGATGGCTTCCATCCGCAAATTCATCGACGACAACCGTGTCGTCGGCGAACTCGTGCCGCTGCATCGCCCCCCGAATATCTGAATAGGACACGCCCGTCCTTGCGGGTCTGAACGCGCGCACGTGGATTGCCCGCTGCGCCGCTGCCATCTCCTATTCGGATTACACCATGAAACCTATATTTCTGGTGGTTGCCTGGCCGCTTTTCGCAAGCGGTTGCGCTGCCACGTTGCCCCCTGAAGTCATTGCTTCAAGCGATCTTGCCGACCTGCCGGTCGACGTTCGTCCGGTCCGCTACCAAAGCCCCGTATCGGGCTACACGCACCGCGTCCCGGTCGATCCCAAACCGTGGCGAAACCAGAACGACGCCCAGGCTCCTGACGGAGGCGCGTCATGAACGTAACAAAACTCAAGCTCGCGGCGATTGTCGCGCTCCCGCTTATTCTCGGTGGATGCGTCTCGGCGGCGGAGTATTCCCAGAAGAACTCCGGATTCTCCTCCGTATCCAACAAAACCGCAGAAGCGACCGGAAAAGACACGGTCTGGATTCAGAACCGCCACGATGCCCAAGCCGTCTCGGGCCGGGTGAAGACGTTGCTGGCGAAGAAAAACGTCGACGTCGAGACAGCGGTGCAGGTCGCCCTCCTCAATAACAAGGGCCTCCAAGCAGCCTATGCCGAGCTCGGTGACTCTGCTGCGGATGCATGGCAGTCGACCCTGCTCGTGAACCCGACAGTCGAACTGGGGTTGATCGGAATTGGTACGCCAGGACTTGAAGTATTCAAGACCGTCGAAGGCGTGATCGCCACCAACCTTCTGGCGCTGGCAACCCATAAACGGAACGTGGAAATAGCCGATACCGAGTTCCGCAAGGCCCGGCTCAACGCGGCCCTGCAAACCCTGCAGCTCGCCGCCGATACCCGGCGGGCGTGGATCAATGCCGTTGCAGCAAGGGAGACCGTTGCCCAGCTCAATCGGGCGCAAGCGACGGCAGACGCGGCCTCGGAGCTTGCGCAGAAACTCGGCGAAACGGGTTCGATGACCAAGGGCGGCCAGGCCCGCGAGCACGTGTTCTATGCCGAATTGGCGGGTCAGACCGCAAAGGCCCGGCTTGAGGCCCGTCTCGCTAAGGAAGAACTGACGCGGCTGATGGGACTTTGGGGATCGGACACCGACTACCAGATTCCCAATCGCCTGGCACAGCTCCCCAAGGGGCTGGTCAAACGCGATCTGATCGAGGCGGAAGCCCTGCAGCGTCGCGTTGACCTGCAGATGGCCAAGCTCGATCTCGAGGCCACGGCCAAGTCCTACAACCTGACGGAAGCAACGCGCTACGTCACCGATCTCGAAATCCTGACAGGGTTCGAGACCGAACGGGAGCTGGAGGACGGCGAGAAGAAGGTCGACACGACCGGCAACGTCGCGCTGGAGTTCGTCATTCCGATCTTCGACAGCGGCAAGGCCCGTATGCGCAAAGGCGAGCTGGCCTACATGCGGGCCGCGAACCTGCTGGCGGAAAAGGCAGTCAACGTCCGCTCGGAGGCCCGATCTGCCTATCAGGCTTACCGCTCGAATTACGATATCGCCCGGCACTACCGCAACAGCGTCGTACCGCTGCGTACGAAGATCGAGGAAGAGTCTCTCCTCACTTATAATGGGATGATCACCAACACGTTCGAACTGCTCGCCGACAGCCGGGAGAAGGTCAACTCGCTCCTCCTGGCCGTCAACGCAAAACGCGATTTCTGGTTGGCCGAAGCCAATCTCGCGCCTGCCATTTATGGCGGCGGCGCGGGAACAGCCGCCAGTGGTGCAACGGAAGTCGCAGCAGCCGCTGAATCCGGCGGCGGCGGTCACTGAGAAAGGACACGGACATGTTCAACAGAAGACAGATGCTCGGCGCAGGCGCGGCCCTGATTTCGACCGCCGCCTGGGCGAAGACCTCCAACATGGGTCTGCCTGAAGCTGCGGTCATGGAAAGCGCCGAAACGCAGACGCCTGTCCGCCCCTCATCGGGACCGGATTACACCCCGGTTGTGACCCTGAACGGCTGGACGCTACCGCACCGGATGAACAACGGCGTCAAGGAGTTTCACCTTGTCGCCGAACCGGTCGAGCGCGAGATGGCCGAAGGCATGACGGCGCACCTCTGGGGCTATAACGGCCAGTCGCCGGGCCCGACAATCGAGGCGGTCGAAGGCGACCGCGTCCGCATTTTTGTCACCAACAAGCTGCCGGAACATACGACCATCCACTGGCACGGTATGATCCTGCCGTCCGGCATGGACGGCGTCGGCGGACTGTCGCAGCCGCATATCCCGGTCGGCAAGACCTTCGTCTACGAGTTCGACCTCGTGAAATCCGGCACCTTCATGTATCACCCGCATTCCGACGAGATGGTCCAGATGGCAATGGGCATGATGGGGATGTTCATCATCCACCCGAAGGACGAGAAGTTCATGCCGGTGGAGCGCGACTTCGTGTTCCTGCTGAGCGCCTACGACATCGACCCCGGCACCTATGTTCCCCGCGTCATGGAGATGACGGACTTCAACCTGTGGGCCTGGAACAGCCGCATCTTTCCGGGGATCAGTCCGCTCGTGGTTTCCAAGGACGACCGCGTGCGGGTGCGTGTCGGCAACTTAACGATGACCAATCATCCGATTCACATGCACGGCTATGACTTCGAGGTCACCTGCACGGACGGCGGCTGGGTGCGGCCGGAAGCGCGCTGGCCGGAGGTCAGCATCGACATCCCCGTCGGCGCGATGCGGGCCTACGAGTTCGATGCCAAATATGTCGGTGACTGGGCGATCCATTGCCACAAGTCGCATCACACGATGAACGCCATGGGCCACGACGCCCCGACCTTCATCGGCGTCGACAAGAGAGACGTTGCTGCGAAGATCAGGAAAATCCAGCCCGAATACATGCCGATGGGGACCGCTGGCATGGCCGACATGGGTGAGATGGAAATGGAAATTCCGGAGAACACCGTTCCGATGATGACCGGATGGGGTCCCCATGGCCCCATCGAGATGGGCGGCATGTTCTCCGTCGTCAAGGTCCGCGAGGGGATCGCGGCCGACGACTACACCGATCCCGGTTGGTACGAAAACCCACCCGGTACGCAGGCCTGGGAGTGGACGGGTGAGCTTCCCGACACGACCAAGGCCAAGGATGCAAAGACCCAGATTACGCCCAAGCCTATCAAACACGGTTGATCTTCGACTTGAGCCAAATCCAACAACCAAAGGAATAAGCTATGAAAACTGCAGTTGTCGCACTGTTCCTCGCGGCGCTCGCCACTCCCGCTCTCGCCTCCGGCTCGCATGCTGGTGGCCACGATGAAGCCATGGCTGTCGGTGAGCCCGGTAAGAAGGCGCAGGCCACCCAGACCATCCGCATTTCCATGAAGGAGACGGACGACGGCAAGATGATCTTCACGCCCAACACCTTCAAGGTCCGCAAAGGTCAGACCATCGTCTTCTCCATCAAGAACGCAGGCGAACTCGACCACGAGTTCGTCCTCGATCAGGAGGACAAGATCATGGAGCACAAGGCCGTGATGGAGAAGTTCCCGGAAATGGAACACGACGATCCAAACGCGATCCGACTGGCCGCCGGAGAATCCGGCGAGATCGTCTGGAAGTTCACCAACGACGGCACGTTCAAGATCGCCTGCCTCGTTCCCGGTCACTACGACGCCGGAATGCATGGCAACGTGACCGTAGCCAAGAAGTGATCCGACCCCAAGGAGATAAGACAATGAGACCAGTTTTCACCCTTGCAGCCACCGCCATGGTCGCAGTCGCCTTCGCCTCAGGCGCATTCGCGGCGGAATTTACCAAGGGCACCGTCAAGAAGGTCGACGCCAAAGCAAAGAAGGTCACCCTCATCCACGAGGAACTCAAGTCTCTGGAAATGCCTGCCATGACCATGGTGTTCCGCGTCAAGGACGCCGCAATGCTTGAGAAGCTCAAGGAAGGCGCGAGCATCGAGTTCGTCGCCGAGCGCGTCGAAGGCAAGCTGACCGTCACGGAAATCCAGTAGTACGATACCTCAAAAAGTACGCGGCTGTTTAGCGGCCGCGTGCGACACCTGTTCACCAGAGAAAGCGGCCTCGGTTGACCGTCAGGTCATGGAATTCACGCGCCTTTTCAACCGACGGGCATGACATTCTCGCTCAGCCCCATTGGGACGCAGTTACGGGAAATCCGTTCAGTCCTTTTGCGATTTGTCGCGTTATCAGATCCAACTCGCTCTGCCGTGCGATTACTCACGAGACCGAGATTGATCACCCTGTTGTCGTCGAAATGCGCCGTGTGAAATATCAAGCGCTCTGGTGCGGCATTTGAAGCGGATAGCACTCCATCGCAAGATGAGTACATAAGCACGCATTCGCGGCCGCCAGACTACGACAAGTTCCTTGCGACGCGGCTCTGGAGCGAATGCCGCCCAGATAAGGCGCGCCCTCTTCGGAGCGCATTTTCATTTCCTTCACCGCCGTCGATTCCCGGTGGCAGGAAACCGTATCGTTGGCGGTTCCGTTGGCGGTAGTTTTTCTTGGAAAATTGTAGGACTTACTTGTAGGTCCTGCCCTCTAACGGGCGACAATGGTCGGAGTGGAGAGATTCGAACTCCCGACCCTCTGGTCCCAAACCAGATGCGCTACCAGGCTGCGCTACACTCCGTGACCCGTCGATGGCGCGGAGATACACGCTTACCCCAGCCCCTGCAATAGCTAAATTGCGCAATCCAACGCATGCGCGAATACTGATTTAAGGCTTTGCGGCGGATATGCGCTGGCTGTTGACAATATCCCCGGGGGCAAGCCCGAGACGGCTGACAGTGCCGGCGTTCAATTCGAGAACAAAGGCGACGGGGACACGCGAATCGATGATGGCTTCGGACAAGGGCAAGGCGTTTTCACGCACCACCTCGACCTTGCCGTCCCTGGCGATGAACAGCATGTCGAGCCGAAGATAGGTGTCCTTCATCCACATCATCACCCGGCGCGTCTCGCCGAAATCGAACAACATGCCGTGATCCCGCGGCATGTGACGGCGGTTCATCAGGCCCTGCGCGCGCTGACCACTATCCACTGCCAGTTCAACGGTAAACTTGTGAACCTTGCCGCCGGCGGTGATGATTTGCAGCGGTGCCGTGTCGAACGTGACCTCCGCTGCGGGGGTGAAAGACGGGACAAGCCATAAAAAAAGCGCCACGAGGGCGCTTCCGGCAAGGCGCGGGAGGCGCGCCCGCATCAGTGCGCCCGACCGGTCGGCGCCGGGACGTCTGGGTGGATTTCGGCGGCCATCAGACCTTTGTCGCCATCGCCGAAGCGTACCAGAACGGTCTGGCCGGGACGCAGCTCGGTAAGTCCGAACCGACGAAGTGTCTCCATATGGATGAAGATGTCCTCGGTGCCGTCACCGCGCGTCAGGAAGCCGAAGCCCTTGGTGCGGTTGAACCACTTGACGAGCACCCGCTCCAGCCCGCTCGTCGGCGTCACCTGGACATGAGTCTTGACTGGCGGCAGTTGCGACGGGTGGACCGCCGTCGACTGGTCCATCGACAGGATGCGAAAAGCCTGGTAGCCGCGGTCGCGTTTCTGGATTAATGCGACGACACGGGCGCCTTCAAGGACCGTCTGATAGCCATCACGGCGCAGGCAGGTGACATGAACAAGCACATCCTGCATGCCGTTGTCGGGCACGATGAAGCCAAACCCCTTGGCAACGTCGAACCATTTGATCACGCCGGTGATTTCGATCAGATCAAGCGCGTCACTGCCAAAGTCATCGTCCGGCGTGACGCCCTTCGGTGAAATTCTGTCCGCCATTGCCCGCCAGTCCCCTCGTTTACGCGTCACATTCATTGCGGTTAACTGATTCTTGACGGGCAGAATAACATCGTCCCGCCGCGATTGCGCAAGCCCTCGGATGAAATTTGCCGTCGATCAAGACTACCTCGCGAGCCTTGCGTCTGGCTGGCTTGCGGCTAAATATAGCTCATCCTCAGCAAAACAAGGACATTACAATGCGTTATCTGCACACGATGGTTCGCGTCAAAGATCTGGACGCGGCACTTCACTTTTATGGCACGCTTTTCGGCCTTGTGGAAATCCGCCGCTACGAGAACGAAAAGGGCCGCTTCACCCTGGTTTTCCTCGCAGCACCCGGCGATCTCGACCATGCAAAGGCGGAACTGTCGCCCTGTCTGGAACTCACCTATAACTGGGATACCGAGGATTACACCGGCGGCCGCAACTTCGGTCACCTCGCCTATGAGGTCGACGATATCTACGCGACCTGCCAGTATCTGATGGACAATGGTGTCACCATCAACCGCCCGCCGCGCGACGGGCACATGGCCTTCGTTCGTTCGCCGGACGGCATTTCCATCGAAATCCTGCAGAAGGGTGAAAACCTGCCGCCGCAGGAGCCATGGCTGTCGATGGGCAATACCGGCGCCTGGTAAGCCCCGCGCAATCGGGCCAGGCGATATTCGGATCGAAAATGAAAATCGCCTAGTTCATTGCGGAACGGTTTAACCACCAGCTTGGTGGATAGGTTCCCCGCGGAACCTCGCCACAACCACCGCCTGCGTCAGCGCAGATTTACAAACAACGGCGCGTTCACTATTGTGCGCGCGAAACGTTAAGGGATCCGGATCTGAGTCGCCTTACGGTCGACGCCCATTCTGCTCCCGGTTGAACCGGTCAAACCGCAGGAGCGGCGCGAACACCCTAACGGGGATAGCGCCGACGATTGCTGTTTGCGACTTTGAAATGATCGGCCATGACGGCAACGATATGTCGTCCGGCCCGCATTGAGTGGGGATGCAACGTTGCGTCAAGTTCTGCAAAAGACGGCGCCGATTCGCGGTTTCGGCTGTGCTCTCGCCCTGACCATCACGGCAATGGTCCTGTCCGGTTGTGTATCGGCTGCGAAGGAAAACGCGGCAGTGGAGCAGACGGTTCCCGAAGTTGCAGCGACCGACGCGGAACAGACGGTTCCCGCCACCCATCAAGACCAAGCGGTAGCGGCCGTCGGCGCCACCCAGCAACAGGCAGGGAACCCGGTCGGGGTCAATGCGATGATTCCAGCCGTCACTGACGGGCAGCCGGCGTCGCTGACGATGCAAAGCACAGGCGTCAAAGCAACTTCCAGCAGCATCTTTGCGGTCCAGACGCCGAATGTGGTCCCTGTCCCGGCGCAGAACGCCGATGCGGCAACCGGCAATGCGCCGTTGCCGGTGGGGCAACAAACCGGCGTCAACCCGACCACAAACAGCCTCTTCAACAGTGGTCAGCCTGCAGCCGATCCCGCTGCCCTGCCGCTTGAAGGTGCGAGCAATACCGAGAGTGCGGTTCCAGCAATGCTGCAGGTGGCAAGCGCCGAGGCTGGCGCGGACGGCACCGGCCTTCCCTTAGCCGTGCCGATTCCGGCGAGTGGCAGCGTCATGCGGGGCGAAGGCAACGTGCCTCAGCCAGTGGCGACACAAGCCGCGTCAGCGGATCCGATGGCGCTTGCCGTCGCCGCTGTTCCCGAACCTGGCAACGCAGGAAACGACGGAGACGAGCAAGACGCAACACAGAAGCCGCTGACGTTCGCGGCGCTGTTCGCCGCCAAGCGCAAGAACCGAAATCAGTTTAACGGCGATCGTTTCGCCAAGGCGTCGCCAAAAAGGACGCTAGTCGCCGCCAATAGGCCGCAGCAGCAGATCGCGGCACTCGGTTTTACCGACTTGCCTGGCGTACAGACCACTTCGATGTTTGCGACAGTGGACGATGCCCACCCCGGCCATGACGACGACAGTGCTGCGGTGGAAGTGGCCGCCCTGCCCGGCTTGGCACGGCTTGCGCCGAACGGCCTCTGGCTGCAGACGGACAAGGTGGAGACCGGCTGTTTCCGGCCGGAACTGTTGCAGGTTCTGAAGGTGGTCGAGACGCACTACGGCCGCAAGATCATGGTGACGTCGGGCTTGCGCGACGTGAAACACAACATACGGGCCGGTGGCCGGCGGTCTTCCCTTCACACGACCTGCCAAGCGGCCGACATACAGGTGCCCGGCGTCAGCAAATGGGATCTTGCCAATTATCTGCGCACTATTCCCGGTCGCGGCGGTGTCGGAACCTATTGCCACACAGAATCGGTTCATATCGATACCGGGGAGGCCCGCGACTGGAACTGGCGCTGCCGCCGCCGCAAAACCTGATATCAAGGTCCTGTTTTAATTGCCTATTTTCCCTTTTCCCCAGGCATGCCGCGTTAACAGGACTTTTTTACAGGAAAATGAAGATTGCCGCTTGCGGTATTCAAAACCCCTGACTATAAGACGCCCACACAACGGCTGCGCCCTTCGTCTATCGGTTAGGACACCAGATTTTCATTCTGGGAAGAGGGGTTCGACTCCCCTAGGGCGTACCATTGTGAACCCTCCCCCTCGACGCCGAAATACCCGCTCTTACGGCGAGAATACCTTGTCGGTGAGCGCTTCCGCACGACTTAAACCCTCTTTCTTTTACCGCTGTTTTTGCTGCGAAAAATCCTAAAAAATGCGATTTAGCACTTGCAGCATTCAAAGCGTCTGACTATAAGACGCCCACACCACTGATGCGCCCTTCGTCTATCGGTTAGGACACCAGATTTTCATTCTGGGAAGAGGGGTTCGACTCCCCTAGGGCGTACCAT
>UCOA01000117.1 GCA_900474095.1 Hyphomicrobiales bacterium
CTGGCGCGCGACTGCGCGCGCTTCTCCAGGCGCCAAAAAGGAAAGTCGATTCAGAAATGCAGAGCCGTCCAGCGGGTTGGTCATTTCAGTTGAAAGGACCAGAGTGCTACCCTCCATCGAATACAGGCGATGATGCTGCATGAGGCCCGATTTCGACGGTCGCGCCTCGATTGGAACGACCAGTTTCTCGCCAAGCACAGATGGTTGGTTAAGTACGGTCACGTCCCAGCCAGTTGTCAACAACAAGTTCACCAGCTTGGGATGCGTCTCGACGATCAGCGCCTCAATGCCGGCCGTGAGGCAGAACTCCATCACGCCGGTCATGAGGAGGTGCGAGGCCTGGAGACCGTTTATTCTTGCATTGTCTTCAGACGCCACACAGCGAGTCCATTCGTAGACCGCCGGTTCCCTCCGCCATGTTCTCTCCCCCATCAGATGAGGATAGACGTCGGAGAGCAGGTGAGGCGTCGTGGTTGGTAACAGTCGGGAATAGCCGACGACGAGACGGCCGGAAAACAATGCAAGATGGATCGCCCGCTCGGTATCGAACGCGTCGATTTCGCGACCGTCGGCGCGGCGGACATCTTCCCATCCGAACCGTCCCACAAATTGTTCGTGACGGAAACGCCAGATTTTTTCCATGGCTTCCCAATGCCGGGCCATTAAGGCGCCGGTGAATATTTCCAACATAGTTTCCCTCGGCTTTATAATACTATGCTGGCTATGCTACTTATTTTAGTAGATCTTTAAATGAGTAAATTTACCTAGTTTTAGCGCAGTATTCCCAAGCGAAAACTTTCGGCGATCATTTGGGCAGTGTTGACGACGTCGAGTTTTTTTTGCGCGTTGCCAATTTCGTTTTGAACCGTCCGAACGGATCGGTTTAAGATCGAGGCTATTTCATACGCAGTTTTTCCCGCTGCGCACCATTGAATGATCTCGCGCTCCCGCGACGTGATGTTCAGTGACTCCAGTTGACGGGTGGTGGTTTCATCGGTGATGAGGGATTTCAGGCCATTGTGCGCATAGATCGATATGATGTGCAGAGCGCCGCGCGCTTCGCTCGAAAGGTCAACTTTTTCGCCGCCG
Organism: Hyphomicrobiales bacterium; assembly: GCA_900474095.1. Taxonomy (GTDB): domain Bacteria; phylum Pseudomonadota; class Alphaproteobacteria; order Rhizobiales; family Rhizobiaceae; genus Pararhizobium. The sequence continues at coordinate 1,090 of UCOA01000117.1, forward strand.
AAGGTTACAATCGCCTGAAACCCGCCGGCGGTATGCAGGGGTACGCTGTACCCATCGAACATCTTGAACTCGGTGGCTTCGTTCATCACACGCCGGGCGTCACGATTGAGCTTCCGCCCCTTAAGCGCTTCCGACCAGACGAAGGCATTGTCCTGCATTTTGGTCCGGTAAATGACGGGATCGACGTGCACATAGTTCTGCTCCACATAGCGTTCGAACCACGCAGCCGGCCAGGCGTTGAGAAGGAAGTACGGGTCGATGCGTTCATGAGGGAGCGGTATGCCAGATATCGCAAAGCAATCGAAACCGAAGAAGCGAGCAACGCGGTCCAAGGGTTTGAGAATGTCTTCCTTTGTCTTCGCGCTTTTTGTCTCGGTCAGGAAATCGAACATTACATTCGCGGTTGCCAATTTGTTCGTATCAGTATCCATGTTCCCCCTCACGGCCAAGGTGACCCTGTGAGATGATACATGATTTACCGCCCGTCTAAATCCCAAACCCATTGAAGCAGGCCGGTGGAACTGGATCATGTTAGAAGGTTTCGCAAGGTAGCTTTTGCGTTCGCCAGGCTTTCGGCGCTTTGAGGCGCCAAAAGTTGCCCGATGGACGTTGACGGTATCTTGCCCGGACGTCTTTGCCGAAGCCTGCGAACGGTTGAAACCCAAGGGGCTTTATATCAATCCTACCCTGCAGACTGCATATTGCATGCGCTCATTTTAAACTTTCATGCATTCGATCTCGTCGATCGTTTTGACGACTGCAAACAGCCTCGACATGCGTTCACCTCACGGAGAAACTCGCACCTGTTATGGAATAGAACAACACAGGAACAAACTCCTTGGAATCATCAGAGCAAGGTGATAACAGCCAGACTACAGCCTGATTTTGGACGCTTTAATTACAGATCACAGTCTGATCCTGTGAATTCAACAATCAATTTCGCGGGATCACATATCCCGCATGTTCGAAGGGTTATTTTGAGAAGGCAAATGAGAGCGTTGACCGATGATCGACTCCGCCGAGTTGCTCCATGACGAAACGATGGATGTCTGGGCGCAGGATGAGAGCGGCCGGACGGGTAACATTCTCTCCTGATCGAGGCCCCTTATACCAGGACTTCAATCTGCTTGCCGGCAATTTTTGGCGGGCAAGGCGTGGCACAATGCCCGGTGGCGTTGTTTGAACGGGAGATTGAAAGCGGAAGTTTGATTTTGCTCCGAGAACTAAGACGACCCGACAAGCCAGCGTGTCGGCATTTCGGTGATTGGACAACCTCCCTCACCTGAAACAGGAACCAGACTGGGAGTGATACTCGGGTGCTCGCGTTACCCAGGACGGGTGTTCGGGTTTTCGTTGTGCTGTAAACCTGGAAATCCAAGCCGTGAACGTACCGCCGCCATCCTACCGCTGATCGAAACCGCAAGGCTGCCGAATGGGTACAATACGGCGTGCGTGTGAATGCTGTAACGCCAACATACAATATCGAAACGCTGATGGTTCATGCACGTCGGCAAAATGCTCAAAATCCGTTCCCTAGGAGAAGGGGAATTCAACTACAGGGTTGGGCAGGGGGAAATACTCCATTGAACCACGGAAGGCCGCCAAGGTGATGTGCCTATAGGCTCTTGGCAGCCTTTTTGATCCGACCGCTTTCCATTCCGGACCGCCTGTGCGGGGTCAAGCGACCGAGGATCGCAATGTTCCGGGTAGATTCAGTCCACCACTTTACCAATGGTGTCGGCGACATAGGCTCCGCGTTCACCCATCGGTAAAGGAGGACCTGTTGTTGAGTCCCGAGCAGTCTGATGTTCCAGTTCAGCGTTCAGCTCGGCTCCGACAATCAGGACAATGACCGACATCCACGTCCAGACCATGAAGCCAATCAGGGCGCCTAACGCGCCATATGTTGCGTTATAGTCCGCAAATGTTTCGAGATAATAGGAGAACGAAATAGACGCGATCAGCCACAAAAGCGTACTGGATACCGCGCCCCAGCTCAGCCAACGAAACTTAGCGGGCTCCCGGCTCGGGCCGTAATGATAGATCAAAGTGATTCCGCCGGCGATGATCACCAGCAGTACCGGCCAGCGCAGGAACCGAATAAGCGTTTCCTGCCAGCGATCAAGCCACAGAAATGCCAGCACTGCCGGGACACCCCCGATAGCGGCGATCAGAAGTGCCGCGAAGATCAGCGAGCCGAGCGTAAATGCCAGCGAGACTAAGTTCAGCCGCACGAAACTTCTCTTCTCGACCTCGCCATAGGCAACGTTCATCGCATCGAACAGGGCCTTCATGCCGTTGTTCGCGCTCCAAAGCGCAATAGCCAGTCCAACGAGAAATGTAATGCTCAACGACGAAGTCTTTAATTGAACGAGCATGTTGAGCTGGGTGAGAACGATCTCAAACGCACCGGGCGGCAGGATATCCGATACAAAGTCGATATGTTTGGCCATCGTGGCAGGATCTGCGATGAAGCCGTACAGAGAAACAAGTGCGGCGAGCGCGGGGAACATTGCCAGCAGGAGGTAAAATGTGACGCCGGCGGCAATCAGAGTCACCCGATCATCAACCACTTCCCTCACTAATCTCCAGAATACATCCCTGAGACCCTTTGCCGGAATGTCGTTGGGTGTGTCGGCTTCCCGTCCCCTGCCCGGTTCACCTTCGGACGCAACCATTTTCGATATTTCCTGACCATTTTGCCTACCTCGACCTCCAGGTTTTTTCGGCCCCACCGACGAAGTGCCACGGTGTCCTTGGCCACGATCACTCTCGCCCTCGATCGGCATTGCGATATCTCCTCCGGAGATCGTTTTTTCACGACCCATAGCCAATTCGGTTTTCGCGAAACGGTTCCCCACCACGCGCGCATCGGGGCCGATCGTCCGAAACCGTACAAAATCAGCTGCGGCAGGAGCAAAGCTTGGCCCACCATCTTACATGACCGCATCGCATATCAAGCGGGCAAGGGAAGATAGATGATTTGCCCCGCGTCTTGGCGTTCTTCACTGGCGACGAACACAGGGATGCCGACGCCGCAAGGGTCGTACAGCGCGTAGTGGCTGCCCATGGGCACGTGACCTGAGTGCTCCTCCGCACCTTGGAACAAATTGCTTTCGACGTGGTTTGATGAACCGACAGAGGAACCACAAATCATTGGGAGGACGATATGAGCGATACGACGTCCAGTGGCCCCAGCGGCCCAGCCAACACAGCCTCGAGCAATTCGCCGGAACGTGACCCACGCTCTGCGACGACTGAGGCGCAGATAAAGGCACAGGCCTCGGACAATCGCCCCCTGGGAGAGGTTTTAAGTGGCGACGTTGACGAGATCAAGCAACTCGCCAATGAGCAAACACTGAAGGCCAGGATCACTGCAGAACAATTGGCAACGAAAGAGAAGAACTTCGCGGCACGCCAGCTCGGCGGTGTCGCAACCGTTCTGCAAAACGTGGGGTCCGAGTTGGAGCGGTCTCAACAGGATGCGATCGGGCACTATGCCAGGAAACTTGGCGACTCTCTCCAGGACCTGGCGCACGACATGAAAGACCGCGATCTTGGCGAACTCGCCGCCATGGCAGAAGATTTCGGGCGGAGACAGCCAGTTGCGTTCCTGAGCATGGCTGCCCTCGCCGGCTTTGCAGCCAGCCGCTTCCTCACCGCCTCCGCCAAGCGCGTGAAGAGCGATAATCTCAGCAACTCGGCATCGTCATCTTCGCGCGATCCACGGCAGGGCGCCTACAGCACAGAGGAGCGGTACAATGATTAATCACGGAGACAATCGCCCCCTTTCCGAACTCGTCACAGGGCTCTTCACCGACATGTCGAGTCTTTTTCGCAAGGAAATCGATCTCGCCAAGACTGAAGCCGCAGAGAAATTCGATCGCACGGTCAGCGGGCTCGAGATCCTCGCCGTAGGTCTTGTATTCGCGATATGTGCGCTCGGCGTTCTCTTGAGTGCCGTCGTTACCAGCGTCGCCGCGTTTCTGGTGGCGCAAGGTCTAACAGAGCCCAACGCAAGCGCTCTTTCGTCCATCATAGTAGGGGTCGCGACGGCCCTGCTCGCCTGGGCAATGATTTCACGCGGTCTTGCGAGCCTACGAGCCAGCAAGCTGAGACTTGATCGGACCACAACTTCGCTCCGGCGCGACGCCGACCTCATCAAGGAGAGAATGCAATGACATATTCGTCCGGTCACCATACAGCCGCCGAGCTTCAACGCGAGATTGATGCCGACCGCGCGCGTATCGAAGAGCAACTCCATGCGATTGAGAAACGATTATCGCCAGGGCAGCTGATAGATGAGTTGATTGACTACACGAAACACAGCGGAGGCGCCGAATATGTGGGCAACCTTGGCAAGGCGCTGAAGACGAACCCGATACCGGTGGCTCTCATGGGGATTAGCCTGGCATGGCTGATGGCAAAAACCCCGCAGCAGACCGCCGACGCGTCTGGCAGTGTGGACAGCACGCAGGAGTATCCCCTTGCGGCTGTGACCGGTACTGTTCGGCGAGTAGGCCCGGTGCAAGAGGGCGCCGACGGACGCTATAGCCAGTTCTCTGATGATAGCGGTAAGCGATTCAGGGCGCTGACCGACGCCGCCGGGCGCCGGGCTGGTCACTTTTTTGATGAAAGCGGCAGGATCTATCGTGGCTTTGCCGATGCTGCTGGCAAGCAAATCGACGAAATCCGAGATGAAGCTGGCGCTCTTTTGGACGAGGCTTCTGGCTGGGCCCCGCGATCCTGGCGTCAAGTATCTCGTTCCGCCGAAAAAATGCAAACCACAATCGCAGCGACGGGCGAAACATTGTATCAACAAAATGCGCGGCTCAATACATTGATCCAGCGGCATTTTCGCGATCAGCCGTTGGTCGGTGGGGCGCTTGCCTTTGCCGCCGGGGCGGCGATTGGCGCTTCGCTACCGCATACGAGACAGGAAGACGAAACGATTGGGAAAACGTCGGATTCCATCCGCGAGAACCTGTCAGATACCGCCGGCATGGCGATCGACCGAGCAGTCGAGGCAGGATCGGAGGTCTATGAACGAGCCTTGGATGTTGTCTCCGATGTCCATCAGGCTGCAAAGGAACGAATTGCTACAGAGGCGCGGGATTACAAGGCTGAAAGCTCACAGACGTAACGGACTTGCTCCGCCTTTTGTTGAACGCATCTGTGCGTTGTCTTGGCTGAACACCGGCAGACAGGTCACCGCGGCTCGATCCTTGTCACCGTCCGACTGTGCCAGCCTCGAGCAAAACCGAGGTCCTGCGACGCTGCGCCTCCCGTTTTTCCATGATCAGCCTTTGGCGATCGCTTTGCTTTCTTCGAAGGCGCCTCGAGGAGACAAACCCTTTGGTCGACGCTTGTTTCCTTCCGCTCCATACAACAGTGGGGGCTCGATCTCAACGCGCCTTTCTTCAGGCTCTGAAGCGAGAGCATTATTTGCAGCGCGCAGCAACAACTTTGGATCGCATGGTTTATTTATCCACGCGCCACATCTGAAGATCGCGTCGACATCATTAATATGGGAGCCGGAGTATACTATGAACGGGATTTTTCGATCTCGCAAACTCCTCGCAATGTCGGTGCATGGGCCGTCCTTCAGCTGAACATCAAGAATGGCGAGTGATGGCACATGGTCCTCCAGCCAGAAAGCGGCCTGTTCGCTCGAGGTGAAACAGACCGACAGGCCAAGTCCTCGAACCGTCATTTCGATATCCATGGCGATCAGGGGCTGATCCTCAAGAATAAGGACAATTTCTCGTGCCGACTGAGTCAAATTCCAAGTCTCCATCCCTTGCATCTGATTACATTAGGGACTTCGATATTCGCGGCAATAAACTATTATAACTTGGGTTATTTTTGGCAGACGTGCGCGAACTGGATCTCCCGTCGCAACGTGTGATCTACCCAAACCGCCGTTTCGTGATCGCGTGTACTTTTCGAATCTGGACTTCGGTGCATGAACGGCGGCTAAGCGATTACGGGGCCTTGCCAGAGCGTGTTCGCGTGGAACGGCAGCGGATACAGCAGTTTTCCAATGCCTGTCACTTCTTTCCCGGCGGTCGTGGGCCCTTTTCGTGCCATGGCAGAACGAGTTCGCCGCGCAGGAACGGCCGTCCACGCAAGAGCGCGAGCTGCTCTAAGGTATGACGCGATCGAAAGATCCTGGCGCTGGTCACTCCACAACTTACTGGCGGGCTCGGGTTGGTCGAGCGCCACGTAGGAGCACTGCGCCTACGCTACGCCAATATGGAATGAACCTTGTCGACTCGTTCCAGACTTTATTTCCTCAAGTCTGGCCGCCCCGTATTGTCTCGCCTCAGCCTCTGATCGAAACGCCCGGTGTTCGCTTTGTTCGTCCTGGAAAATAGTGACTACCCACGCGCCTCTAATCCAGCAAACGTCAAGTCTGATATTGAGGGGCCCATGGGAACTCACAAAACATCCTCCTCCATGCCGCCGCTCTGCGCTACGCCCTGTTTACGGAGGATCGGGGCGTCCTGCGCCGAAGCGGACATGAAACCGAAAGGTAAAACGCCGATCGGAAGTGTGCGGCCTTCATGACCGCTGCTAGACGAAACGACCTGAACTCGTCGGAGTTCCAGGAGCCGGACCTCAGTCTGATTCGGCTCGGACTTTAGTCCTAACCCCCCGCTTCAAACGCCGACGATCGGGACCCAGATAGCCGATCGGCGTGCGATCGGCTATCACAGCTTCCGTATCAATGTATCCGAAAACGCGACCATCTACGTTCCGTGAACTACAGGTTGCGTAGGGATGTGGCCATCTCAAGATGGCGCGACTGGTGGCCGACGACCGTGCGGCCGATCGACCATCATTGCCAATCAGGGTGTTTAGCGAAAGCCGTTGTCCATCGGCCGGGTTGCTCAGGCGCTGCTGAATCGATCCGGTCGGAGCGGCAGTGCATGGAACAGCTTAAGTTCGATCTGTTGTTCTGCTGGTTCGTCGGTCCTGGGACGCAGTGTGGGATTTGACGGTGTTCACGCACAACGCGAGCGGGTTCTGACGACGCAGTGCAGAGCTTCGGTCACCGCTCCGACGCTGAGGGCCAGGAACAGCATGTGGCCACCAACGGCACGGCCGGCTTCGCCATTTCAATATGCGCGAATTGGTGACCGTGGCCTTTGCCTTTCGCGTTTTTCGCCACAACATCGTCTGCAAGGCGGCGGGTGCCTCGCCTGAGGCGATTGCCCAAAATGACCGGAAAAACTCCTGCGATCCGGCAATTCGGCTGCAATCCCTCAAAAATCCTGCCCAACCCGGACGCCGAGCGTAGCCCAATTTCAGCAGCCTGGCTGTCAGGCTCTTCTCACGCGGTGACCTGCCGTGGTTGATTACCGGCACAAGGCCGGTAATAGGGGAAAACATAATCGACTAAGCGAACAAATCCGGCGCGCCGGCGCGGAACGGGAAATTCCCCACCACGAAACAAACCTCAGTTCGACTTGTTCTTGAACGGCTTGCGCTTGGCGCCTTCGGCGCCGGGCTTTTCGAACTTCGGCTTATCGAACTTGGGCTTATCGAAACCGGGCTTATCGAAACCGGGCTTGCCGGATTTCTTGCTCCACGGCTTGCTATCCGTCTTTTCCGATGAGCGATTGTCGGCACCGGCAAATTCCGGCTTTGCGTCGAACTTGCGCTTCGGCTTGCCTTCGCCCTTCCAGTCCGGCTTGCCGTCGCTCTTCCAATCGGGCTTGCCGGCCTTCTTGCCCGCATAGGGTGCACCGCGCGACCCGCCGGAGAGATCCGGCATGCCGTCGAGCTGCGTGACCTGGATGCCCTTTTCCAGCGCCCGCTTCGGCCCGACCGCTTCGACGAAACGATCGACCCAGTCGCGTGCGATCTCGACATAGGTTTCCTCGGCCTGCATCTTGATGGCGCCGATTTCCTGCTTGGTGATGCGGCCGATTCGGCAGAGCATCGGAATCAGCCAGCGCGGCTCGACATTCTGCTTGCGGCCGGCCGACAATGAGAACCACACACTGTCGCCGAAATCGCCGCGCGGTGCCCTCGGTTCGCCACGCTCCGGACGATCGCCGCGATCTGTCGACGGCGTGAACGATGGCGTATCCATCAGATCCTCCGGCGCTGAGCGACCGGCACGCGACAAGCGCACGAACGCGGCCGCAACCTGTTCGGCACCGTGTTTTTCCAGAAGTTCCCGGACGAAATCCTGCTCTTCCTCGCGGATTGCCTCCTCGAAGGCCGGATCGGCGAGGATGCGCTCGTCGTCGCGGCGCGTCACTTCGTCGGCCGATGGCGGCTTTGCCCAGGTGGGCGTGATATTGGCGTCGCGCAACAGCCGCTCTGCCTTGCGGCGGGCACTGTTGGGAACGATCAGCGCACTGACGCCCTTGCGGCCGGCGCGGCCGGTGCGGCCGCTGCGATGCAGCAGCGTTTCGGGATTGGTTGGCAGGTCAGCGTGGATGACCAGTTCGAGCCCCGGCAGATCGATGCCGCGCGCCGCGACATCGGTCGCGATGCAGACCCGGGCACGCCCATCGCGCATCGCCTGCAGCGCGTGGGTTCGCTCGTTCTGGCTGAGTTCGCCCGACATGGCGACGACCGAGAAGCCGCGATTGTTGAAGCGGGCCGTCAGGTGATTGACGGCCGCACGGGTCGAACAGAACACCAGCGCATTGCGCGCTTCGTAGAAACGCAGAACGTTGATGATCGCATTCTCGCGATCCGCTGGCGCAACGGTGAGCGCCCGGTATTCGATGTCCAGATGCTGTTTCTGCTCGGCCTGGGTCGAGATGCGGACGGCGTCGCGCTGGTAGCTCTTGGCAAGATTGGCAATCGAGCGCGGCACGGTCGCCGAAAACATCAAGGTGCGCCGCTCGGCGGGAGCTTCCTCGAGGATGAATTCGAGGTCCTCGCGGAAGCCGAGATCAAGCATCTCGTCGGCTTCGTCAAGAACGACGGCTTTCAGCCCCGACATGTCGAGAGCACCGCGGCGGATATGGTCGCAAAGCCGTCCCGGCGTGCCAACGACGATATGGGCGCCACGCTCGAGCGACCGCCGTTCCGTGCGCATGTCCATGCCGCCGACGCAGGATGCAACCGTCGCGCCAGTCAACTCGTACAGCCATTCCAGCTCGCGCTTGACCTGCAGGGCGAGTTCCCGGGTTGGCGCTACGGCGAGCGCCAGAGGCGCACCGGCCTGGGCGAAGCGCTCCTTGCCGTCGAGAAGGGAGGAGGCGAGCGCGAGGCCGAAGGCCACCGTCTTTCCCGATCCGGTCTGCGCCGAAACCAGCACGTCGCGGCCTTCCAGTTCGGCGCCAAGAACCGCCTTCTGGACCGGGGTCAATTCGGAATAGCCGCGCTTCGTCAATGCCTGAGCGATCGCCGGAGCGATGCTGTCGAACTCTGTCATCTGTTTGTCTTTCGGAATTCGGATGCCGTGCGCGTCCCGGTCGATGAAGAAGAGCGCAGTCCCCGCGGCCAGCACGTCGCAGGCCAATACATGCGCGCCCTCTTACTGCGCCCGGCGCGAATTGTACAGAGCCGAACACGGCGGCCCGGGAAAACCCGACAAGGCAAGGTGCGGCGAAAAGCCCAATGCAAGAACTGTCATGCGTCGTTGGATGCATGACAGTTCTATGTGGCGCTGGGGTTTCTCCGCCTCTGTCGAGGTTGGAACCTTAGCTCGTCAGGCGTGGTGACCGCACCACTTTGTTGAACAGGGTCTTCATGGCCGCCTCGATGCCGTCCGTCGGGCTCACCTCGAAATAGAAGCCCGGTGACGCACAATCCTCCATGCGCGTGCCTATTTCCGTCTGAAAGGGCTTGATCCAGCTATTGTACCAGCTGTTGTTCGGGAGCGGCAGATAGGTGGTGTAGAGAACGGCGATCTTGATCCCGCGATCCTTCAGCGCCTGGCAATACCTAACATCGATCGGCTCCTGGCAGCGTGTACCCGTCAGCTTCTTCGTGCATCCCTTCGGCTTGTTGCTGTCGCCGACGCCGTCAGAAACGAAGAACACGATCTTCTCCGGGCTGGCGGAACTGGTGCCATTGCCCGGCGTTCCGATCTCGGCGTCAATCTTGGTCAGCGCGTTGTCGAAGCTCGTCTGCTGGTCGTTGTTGTAACCCTGGTAGGGAATGCTCATCAGCTTGATGTTCGACGTGCCGGCCTTCACTTTCGTCAGGTCCGCGGTCAGTGCCGCGACCTTCAGGAGCTTCGTGTCCACCGCCGTTTCGCCGAAGGTATAGGCAGCCATGCGGAACTGGTTGGAATAACTCTGCGTCCGCTCAGCCTCCAGTGTTAGCGCCGCGACAGCCTTTGCTACGACGTCGATGCGAATCGTGATGCCGTTGTTGCGGGCGACGAAATAATTGCTGTTGGCGTTGATCACGCCCTTTTCAGAGACGATATGACAGGCGAACGCACAGTTTCTCGAGCCGCTATCCGATACCTTTTCCGTCGCCTTGATCATCTTGTCGACATCAGTCGGTGTCGCGGCGACCCCCATGGACGGCGTATTGTCGAGCAACATGTAGAAGTCCATGAAGGACTGCGACTGGTAGGTCGCCGTGGCCTTGCCGGAGACCGTGATGCTTTCCTTGCCGATGACGCGCAGGAAGGACGTGTTCAAGGTCGCCTGATAGGTCAGCTCGGCATAAATGTCCTTGCCGCTTTTTTTGACCGAGGCGTTCACGATATCCATCTTGATGTCCGTCGCCGCAGCAGGATCATACATCGTGTTTGTAGGGTCCATCTGCGCCTCGAACAGCGCCTCGGCTTCCTCTTCGCTCAGCGGAACCGGGCCGTCCTGCGACATGTTGATCGCCTGCGCAACACCGGCGGATTTTTCGGCGATGGCGCCCACCACGGCAGCGTCGGCAGCGTTCTGAAGCTGTGCCTTGAGCTCCATGGCGCGAGCGAAGTCGATAGCCATGCCGGCACAACCCAGAATGGGCACGATAACGATGGCGCCCATCAGGGCAAAATTGCCCGACCGGTCCGCAAAGAACTGTTTCAACATACGCACTGTGACCACCCCGCCCTCACTGCGCGGCCGACTGCCCCGCGCATTTACGCTCGTAAGGCAAGACAATACCTGCGAAGTTCTAAACGGCGGTAAAGCACAATAGTTAACCGAAATAAAATTTTAAAGATAATTACGTTTCAGCATGAACAAAAGCGATTACAGATCGCCATAGAAAGAAACGACTACACATAATCTGCATGAAAACGGCACAGATTGAAGGAATAGCGAATCATATTCGTACATGCGCGGGAAAAATAACCAACGCTACTGGGATAAAAGTGGTACATGAAAATTGTTATTGAGTAATGTCAGCACAACGACAATTTTGCCCTCCACAGCCGCGCGGTCCCCCGTAACGAAACGGCGGATACGCGGCTGCGAAAATCGCTTTCAAGTCAGTCCTTGACCGTCTGCCAATTATCGTTCGGATTGAACTGCCGGATATCAGCGGCGATTTTTTCCGTGTCATCGCCAAGATCGGCCTGATAGACGATGCCGTCCTTGCTTACGACGAAAGTGTTGACACCGCTGGCGCCATATATGACTGGCCAGGCGACGAGTGCATAACCGGCGATCATGTTGCCATTGATGACATAATCATACTTGCCGCCGGCAATATTTTCGCCCTGGCTCGTCAGGATGCGGTAGCGATAGCCGAAATAGCCTTGGCCTGCCTTGGCCTTGGCGAGCGCATCGCCGTCGGCAAGCGCCTCGCCGGCAGGACTTTCGTCACTGCCTTCCTCGGCTGGCCAGTAGAGCCCATCCCGCTGCCCCTCGCTGCTGATCAGTTTCTGGGCGTATTCCAGAACCCCGTCGTCATCGTGGTCCTCGGATGCGTATTCCTGCTGGGCGTCGACGTAGGCTTTTACGGTTTCAATCGTCTGGAGTTCGTTCTCACCCACGCGGCGGTTGGCGATCTCCTCGAGGCCCGAATAGGTGTCGAAGGCCCACTTTCCGTGATCACCCTTGGAAATCGGGAAAGGCAGCGGCCAGAGCTCGTCGCCGATCTCCAGCACTTTCCTTCCCTCGACATCCTTGATGACGACCTTTTCCTTTACGCCGGCCTGGATGTCGGCGTAGGTGTCCATGACCCCTTCGCTCGCCTTCGTCTTGGCCGCGTCAAGGCCGAGCAGCGCGGCCAGCTTGTCGAAGTCGCCCGAGCCGACGGTGGTCTTGAAAGCATCGACGGCGGCTTCAGGTGTATCGAAGATCGGCGGGTCTTCACTGGCGGCATATTCCGCGAGCGGCGTTTCCGCAGCCGTTGCGGCACCTTGCGCCATGGCCGGAAAAACAAGGCTGGCCGACAGTACCGCGCCGCCAAGCGTGTTCAGAAGCATGTTGCGAATATACTTGGACATGATGTTGCTCCCGCTCCAGAGTTAGCGCCGACCGCCGCGACCGCCGCCACCGCGACCGCCGCCGCCGCGACCGCCAGGTCCACCGCCACCACCGCCGCCGCGGCGGACTTGCGCCTTGCCGCCGCTGCGGTGACCACCACGACCGAGGGACTGCTGCCCACGGCGCGACTGAACCTGCGTGTGCTTGCCGCTCTGCACCTTTCCGAGTGCAGAGCGGTTGCCCCCACCCCGACGTTCGACCTTGCCGCCTGGTTTCGGTTTGCTGATCTTGGAGGAGGGCCGCGCCTTCTTGCCGGCACTGGAGGCCTTCCTCGAAGCGGACGCGCTGGTCTTGCTTCGGTCGCTGACATTCACGTTCTGTTTGGGCCGAGCATCGCCGCGGTTCGCCTGAGCCCTGCGATTGGCTTCAACCTTGCTCTTGCGCACGTCATCGACCGAGATCTTGTTGACCTTACCGCCGATCGCGCCGGTGCCCTCAGTGCGGATCGACTTCGCACGATTGGCGACATTGTTGTCCTTGAACGATTTGAAATTATTCGTGAGCTGGCCACGGTCGATGTTTGCGAACTGGTTCCTGTCGAAATTGATCTTGCTGCGATCGACATTCTTCCAGTCGACATCCTTGAAGTTCAGCTTGCCGTCGATGTCGACATTGTTGAAACACTTGTTGCAGTCAATATCGACGTCGCCGCCGTCCCAGCGCCCGCCCCAGACACCCCAGTCGTCCCAATCCACGACGGCGCCGAAAATCGCGCCTGTGACCGCGCCGGCGAAGAATGTCGCGGTCGGGTAGTAATAATAAGGATAGGAATCCGAATAGTAGCTGACCGGCACTGGCTCATAGGCCGGGTCGTAGAGCATTTCGGGCTCGTACTTTGGTATGTAGATCGTTTCCGTACTGGCCGACTGGATGACGATATTGTCGTTCCTGGTCTCGACTTTCATTTTGTCGTCGGACTTGATCATTCCATCGGCAACGGCCTTTTCGCGCAGCTGCTGGATCGCCACAAGCACGTCTTTCTGCTGGTAGGCGAGCGCTTGGCCAAGCGACTGCGTCCACTCCAGGTCATCACTCATCATCTTGACGATGTCGGGATAGTTCAGAAGCGATATAATACTGCCATCCCAGCTGTCCTTCGGCTTCAGGCTGGCGTCCTTTTTCCGGTTATCGAGGAAGCGCGCGGCTTCGACGATCTGCAACGGAAACAGCGAGGCCGACGTCACTACGGCCACAAGCTCGTCGGGGTAAAGCGCGATCCGTGCGACGAGCACTTCCAGCTCGTCCTCGGTAAGGGGCGCCGGTGCCTGCGCATCGTCCGGCGTGGTTGCGTCCGCGGATGCCTGTGTCTGCGCAAAGACGTCGGACGCTGTCAGACAGCCAAGAGAAAGGACAATAAGGAGAAGAGCTAGCAGGCGTGATCGATAGAACATCGGTACCCCCAATTTGAACAGCCGAGCGTCCGTTGTCCGGGCCGCTTTTCCTGGTTCCAGAAACAAGCGACCAGCGGAAAACCCCGGCAAACATCTGTCAAATAATCCGAAACACGCCCGGGCTCCTCCCCGCCATTGTTTCGGCCGTATCTGCAATCTATGCCTTTGATCCCAATATGCCAATACGGCTTCCACAGCGGGTTGCCGAACAGCGCCCTCACGGCCCCCTGCCCGGTGACCGTGCCCCGGCCGATGCTGCCTCGGACACCCGGCCCGACCCTACCCGCAGCATCCGCGCTGCAGCTGCATCGGCGGGCATTTCACTGAACCGAATGAGCAAAACACACAGCAGTCCCCAGGATTGGGGCGCAGCAGCATCATGCAGTTGAGACACTCGTAGAAGAACTGACAGGCATCCGTGGGCATGGTTTCGAGTCTATCGAAGCCGCAATGCGGGCAGGTAAGAAGGGATTCGAGAATGACATGATTGTCCATGACAATGCCCCCGCCAAGGCGAAGCGAAGTCACCATTTTACCAGCAAGCGGGCCATGATGGCGCCCGCAAACGCAAGAATCCCGATCGGATTGGTGGCGGAACTGCTCGCCGGAGGGATCGCCAGCAGCTTCTACCCCGCCCACTGTACCGACGACTTCCCGCTCGTCGTCGCCACATGGTGCATCGATCGCCTGCGTTTTGGGAGCGGTAGAGAGGAGCTTCCCAGGACGGAGATGCTCATGGGATGAATGCAAAGGAGAGAAGCCGGAACTTGACTTAACATTAGACCCGAAAAACAGCCTCAAAAGGCGGGTCAATCGTCGGAGAAAAAATCCAGCGCCGCTTCTCGTCGGGAAACAACAATTCGGGCTCTGGGGAGTTGTTGGCAGGCATAAGCCGCCTGCCAACCAAAGTTCGGAACGCAAAGGGTTTCAGCGTCTCAGACTGAACGGCGCCTTAAAAGAAGGCGCCGTTCAATATCGTTCCCTCTGTCGAGAGCCTGAGCGGCGCGACCATCGTCGCGCCGCTCAAAATCAGATGGCCTGATAGGCAGCGATAACCGCCTCGACCTGGGCAGAATCCAGTGCCTGCAACTGTGTGGTCGTGATCGCTTGCAGCTGATCGCTGGTGAGGCCGGAAATATCGTCCGTCGACAGTCCCGACAGAGCCTTTACGCTGATCGCGGCGATTTCGGCGGTCGAGAACGTTGCGATGTCTTCCGTCGAAAGAGCTGCGATATCAGCCGAGTCCAAGGCGGCGATCTGCGTGGAGCTCAAGGCATCGACCTGATCGGTGGTCAAAGCCTCGATCTGTGCGGAGGTCAATGCCCCCACCACCTTCGCGTTGAGGGCTGCGACCTGGGCGGTCGTGAGCACCGCGACATTGTCGGTGCTCAGAGCCGGGAGTTGGGTCGAGCCCAGAGCGCCGATCTGCGACGTGGTCAAGGCGCCGACATGATCCGAGGTCAGGGCCGTGATCTGGCTGGACTTCAGTGCAGCGACCTGGCCCGTCGTCAGGGCTGCGGCCTGGTCCGTGGTGAGTGCGGCGACATTGTCGGTGGACAGTCCCGACAGAGCCTTCACGCTGAGCGCCGCGATGTCGGCGGTCGAGAACGTTGCCAGGTCTTCGGTCGCGAGGGCCGCAACTTGCGTCGAGCTGAGGGCACCGATCTGCGCCGAG
>UCOA01000253.1 GCA_900474095.1 Hyphomicrobiales bacterium
AGAGGAAGAAGGCATTCGAAATGCCGTGCCGGCCCGGGCCGCGCTCGATATTCGGGAGCCAGCCGGTGGTCGCCATCAGGTCGAGCAGGTCGATGATGTTGAGCGGCGTCGGAACCCAGAACGCGGTGTGATGCAGACGCGGACCGCGGCCATTGGTGAAGGCGATGTCGTGGACGCCGCCCTTGCGGTGCGTCCAGGCGGCCCAGAGCTTTCCGGTTTCCTCGTCCGCCGTGTATTCAGTGACCCGGAAACCGATCTCATTGTAAAAGGCGACGCTCTCGTCGACATTCGGCGAGAAGCAGTTGAAGTGGTCGATCCTGAGCGGTTTTACCCCTTTGTAGAGTGCGTATTGCTGGTGGATCGGCGGAAGGCGGTCCATCTTCGAATAGAATTCCAAGGGAATGCCGTGCGGATCGCGGGTGCGGAAGGTGCGCGACTGGTAGGGCCGCTCGACCCATTCAACGGGCAAACCCTTATCCTTGAAGAAATGCTCGGCCTTGTCGAGGTCTTCCTCGGAAAATACCTTGAAGCCCAGGTCGCGCGCTTCCGCAGCAGCAGCTTTCTTCAGCACGATGCAGTGATGTCCGCGCTCTTCCAGTGCGCGCAGATAAATCGTGTCCGAAGTCTCGTCGGTGACCTGCAGGCCGAGCGTATCGACATAGAATGCGCGTGACTTGGAGAGATCGGTGACGGCAAGCTCGACATGGCTCAGACGCACGATGTTGAACGGCGGATAAAGATTGGGTGTGGGCAGGGGCATGAAGGTCTCCTCCAAAGTTTATGCAGCGGGCGTCAGCCGCCCAGTTTCTGGATCGTGTGGGCCGTGGTGGCAAAGGCCACGTTCTTGGTTTCCATGTAGAAATCGAAGGACCAGTCGCCGCCGTCGCGGCCGATGCCGGAATTCTTGACGCCGCCGAAGGGTGTCGGCAGATGGCGGACGTTCTCCGAGTTTACCCAGATCATTCCGGCCTCCAACGCATCGGTGAAACGGAAGGCGCGGGTGACGTCCGAGGTCCAGAGATAGCCGGTCAGGCCGTATTGCACGTCGTTGGCAAGAGCCAGCGCTTCGGCTTCGTCTTTGAAGGGAATGGCAGTCAGGACTGGGCCGAAAATCTCCTCCTGCGCGATGCGCATCTGGTTGTTGGCACCGGTGAAGAGGGTGGGGGATACGTAGCATCCGCCGCCCGGGCCTTCGAATTTCGTGCCGCCCGCCGCAACTGTCGCACCGCCCGCTTTGCCGATCTCGATGTATTCCAGTACTTTCTTTTCATGCACAGGGTGGATCAGCGGGCCGATCACGGTTTCCGGATCGAGTGGGTGGCCGACCTTGATGCGCTTGACCTTCTCGGCGACCATCGCGGTAAAGCGGTCATGGATGCTATCCTCCACCAGAAGCCGGGAGGACGAGGTGCAGCGCTCGCCGTTCAGCGAGTAGATCATGAAGACTGCGGCATCCGCGGCCCGCTCCAGATCGGCATCGGCAAACACGATGACGGGGTTCTTGCCGCCGAGTTCGAAATGCACGCGTTTCAGCGTGTCGGCGCCTTGCTTCATGATCATCGAGCCGGTGCGGCTTTCGCCGACGAAACCGATCGCCTTGATGGCGGGATGCTCGGTCAGCGCCTTGCCGGCGTCCTCGCCGAGCCCGTTGACGAGGTTCCAGACGCCTTTGGGGAGACCGGCCTCCTCTGCGATCTCGACGAGGAGCCGCGCCGTCAGCGGAGAGAATTCCGCAGGCTTGTGGACGATGGTGCAGCCGCTAGCGAGCGCCGGCGCGATCTTCCA
>UCOA01000183.1 GCA_900474095.1 Hyphomicrobiales bacterium
GGAGCCGTATTGGCGCGGCTGGGCAGGGGGCCGGCAAGCATCAGCGATCTCGCAAGGCCGTTCCAGATGGCCTTGCCCTCCTTCATGAAGCACATCCATTATCTCGAGGGCAGCGGATTGATCCGGACGCGCAAAGAAGGCCGAGTCCGGACCTGCGTCATCGACAAGAAGCAGTTTGCCGCAGTCGAAGCGTGGCTCACCGAACAGCGCGGCCTCTGGGAAGGTCGCACCGACAGGCTTGAGCAGTTTGTCATCGCCGCTCAAAAGAAGGGAGAAACACAATGATCCGATCTTTCAATCCCGATCTCGATCTGACGATTTCGCGTGTCATCAGGGCACCGCGTTCGCTCGTCTGGAGCGCGTGGACCGATCCGGTGAGCTTCGAGCAATGGTGGATTCCTGCGCCGGCCAGATGCAAGGTCGTGGATATGGAGATGCGCCCCGGCGGCGCGTTCGTCACCCGCATCAGCGAGGCCGGCGGCGACTTCACGCCGCATCTGGACGCCTGCTTCCTCGACGTCGCCGATGGCGAACGGATCGTCTTTACCAACGCGCTGGTCGGTGGCTGGCGGCCAGCCGAGCAGCCGTTCATGACGGCGATCATCACACTGCAGGACCACCCCGACGGCACGGATTACGCCGCCCATGTGATGCACAGGAATAATGCGGACCGGAACATGCACGCGGAAATGGGCTTCTATGACGGCTGGGGCACCGTTGTCGAGCAACTCGCCAAACTCGTCGAACACCGCGCGGGGTAACCGCACGGGCATTATTTCAGGCGACGCCCTGGTCGCGTCGTCAATAGGACATGACCTTTGCCAAAAGCCCCGGAAAGCGGGCTTCGAGATCGTCGAGACGTACCACGTTTATGTTCTCGACACCCTTCTTGGTGGTCAGAATCACGCCCGATTCCCGAAGGACGCGGAAGTGGCCCGAAAGGGTCGAGCGTGCCATGTCGGGAAAGGGCGCGGCCGCTTCGCCGCAATTCCTGCCGTCTGCCGAACAATAGAGTGTTTTTACGATCGCCAGCCGCGTCGGGTCTCCCAGCGCGGTCATGACGCCTGTCAGGGTTATGTCGTCTCGCGAAGGATGAAAGAACTGGCTCATCCACCGCAGATAACACATCGATTGACAGACTTCAATATTACGGTATTTTCGAAATACCGTAATACGGAAATAAGGAAGGGATGTTTATGACGAAGAGATTTGATGACCGGGTGGTGGTTGTAACGGGTGGCTCGACGGGTATCGGTCTGGCGACGGCGAGCGCCTTTCTGAAGGAAGGAGCAAGACGCGTCTATATCACCGGGCGCACGCGCAAGAGCCTCGATGCCGCGGTTGAGGCGCTCGGCGAGCGTGCCGTTCCCGTCGTCTCGGATGTCTCGAAGATCGGCGATATCGAGAAGCTCAAGGCGGAAATCGAAGAGCGCGGCGACAATGTCGATGTGCTTTTCGCCAATGCTGGCATCGCGGAAAAGAACAGCTTTGGCGCAACGACCGAGGCCGAATTCGACAAGACCTTCGATATTAACGTCAAAGGTCTGTTTTTCACCGTGCAGACCCTTCTGCCACTCGTTCCGGATGGCGGGGCCGTCGTCCTCAATGCCTCGATCGTTGCCAACAAGGGGATGGCGGAGCTCAGCCTCTACAATGCGTCGAAGGCGGCTGTGCGCTCCTTCGCCCGAACGCTCGCCAATGATCTCAAGGAGCGGAAAATCCGCGTTAACGCCGTCAGCCCCGGCCTGACGCGCACGCCAATCCTGGAAAACGGCTTGAAGATGGACGAAGGGCAGATCGCCGCCCTGCACAGCCACGCTGAACAGGCCGTTCCGCTTGGCTATATCGCTCAGCCGGAAGAGATCGCGACCACGGTTACGTTTCTCGCCTCGACGGACGCCGGCTATGTCAACGGCATCGAACTGAGCGTCGATGGCGGTATGAGCCAGATATGAACTGAAAACGGCCGGCTCCGATGCCGGAGCCGGCCGTTTTGCCTCAGATCTGTTCCAGCATGGCCGCGGCGGCCGAGACGGTTGCCTGGCCGGGGCTTTCCTCGACGTTCAGCGTCTTCACGACGCCGTCTTCCACCAGCATCGAATAGCGCTTCGAGCGCACCCCGAGCGTGCCGGCGGAGAGGTCGATGTCCATGCCGAGCGCCTTGGTGAAGGCGGCGTTCCAGTCGGAGAGGAAGTGGATCTTGCCCATGCCGCCGGATGCGGTCGCCCAGGCGCCCATGACGTGCAGGTCGTTGACGGCGACGACCGCGATATCGTCGATGCCGCGGGCCAAGATCGCGTCACGGTTTTCCAGATAGCCGGGCAGGTGATTGAGCGAGCAGGTCGGTGTGAAGGCGCCGGGAACCGCAAACAGCACGACCTTCTTGCCGGCAAACAACTGATCGGTAGTGATCTCGACCGGGCCGTCGGCGGTCTTTTCCTTGAAAGTGGCGGCAGGCAGCTTGTCTCCGACAGAAATGGTCACGGTGTTAACTCCTTGAGGCTTTGGGAAAGGCAAAAGCGCAGTCGCTCCGTTGCGTCGGGCGCTCGTTGGTTGGGAAGGAATATAGATTTGCTTCAGTCAAAGGCAAGCGGGGTTTCCATGCTGCGCTCGCCGGCTCTCGCGACCAGCAGGACCGATCCACTCTTCAGGGCGCCGCCTTTTGCGGGAACCCGCACTGGCACTTCGGCGGCAAACTCGCCGTCTGCCATGGTGATGTTTTCGGGCTTGCCGAAACTGTAGCCGGGCGGCCCGGCGAGGAAGAGTTCGGGTGGTGTTCCGGTTGATGCGCCCGGGGTCACCAGCGACAGACGAAGGCGCTTGCCGGCGGCATCGAAGGACGCGGCCTTGACCTTGAACGTCGCGGACGGTTGCGCCGGCAAGGCGGCAAAGGCATCGTCAATCCGCGCCTGGTCGAGCGGATTGTCCGCGGCACCTTCGGTCAGCGAAAGGCTGAGTTCGGCCTGGACAGGGATGCAGATATCCTTGCAGATGCCGAGAAAGACCGAGGCCTTGAGGGACAGGTCGCCGCTCTTGTCATTCTTCAACAGGAGCGGAAAGGCAACGGATTTGTCATAACCGGTGTAGCTTCCGACCCCTTCGCCAAAACTCTTCGGTGCAGGAAAGCGCATTCCGGAAAAGGAGATGCCGTCCTTGGCGTCGATGCTCACCTGCGGCGGGATGCCGCTC
>UCOA01000061.1 GCA_900474095.1 Hyphomicrobiales bacterium
CCGGCTCGCCGCAATCGCTCGCGGCGGCATCCGATCATTGCCTCAACGATATCACCGAGCTCGAAACCGTTCTGATCTAATCCATGTCACCCAAAAGTGTGCCGCGGTTTTGGGACAATGACATGCATTGCGGCGAATAGCGCGACGGCTTGCAATTCCCGGCAATCTGCCGTTTTGTATCACCAGCCAAAGCGTTTTTCCGGCAGACAAATTCTTTCACGACGGGAGAAAATTTTATCGTACATCAAATGGCACGAAGCGGCGCGAGGAGGCCTGGTAGGACTGATGGTTTCTGAAGCACCGCCGTTCTGGTGGACCAAAGCGGATTGGCGCGCCTACGGCCTCTGGCCCATGTCCTGGATGTATGGTCGCATTTCCGGTTGGCGCATGGATCATGCGCGGCGGTCTTCCGTGTCTGTTCCCATCATCTGTGTCGGCAATTTTACCGTCGGCGGGGCAGGCAAGACGCCGACCGCGATCGCGCTTGCCCGGGCCGCCCGCAAGCGTGGCCTGAAGCCGGGATTTCTGAGCCGCGGTTACGGCGGCTCGCTTGATGTGACGACGGTCGTTGATGTCACGCATCACCGCGCCCGCGACGTCGGCGACGAGCCGCTGCTTCTGGCCCGCGAGGGCCTCGCCGTGGTTTGCCGCAGGCGCGTCGACGGTGCGCGGCGGCTGGCTGCCGAAGGGGCCGATCTCATCATCATGGATGATGGTTTCCAGAGCGCCCGGCTGACTTTCGATTTTTCGCTGCTGGTGATCGACAGCCGAAGGGGAATCGGAAACGGTTTCATGATCCCATCCGGCCCGGTCCGCGCGCCCCTGCGCCAGCAGATACGTCACGCTACGGCGCTTCTGAAGATCGGCAATGGGGACCGCGCCGACCCGCTGATCCGCCGGGCAGCCCGCGCCGGAAAGCAGATTTACGAAGCCAATGTCGCGCATCTCGACGATGGCAGCCTGAAAAACGTACCGGTTCTCGCTTGGGCCGGCATTGCGGATCCTGAAAAATTCTTCCGCACGGTGCGCGAGACCGGAGCGATCCTCGCCGAAGGCCGCAGTTTCCCCGATCACCACCTTTTTTCCGAGGACGAGATTACCGATTTACTCGACCATGCTGCTGCTCAGGGCTACCAGCTCGTGACGACGGCCAAGGACATGGTGCGGCTGGAGCCAAGCCATGGCCGGGCTGGGGAACTGATGGAAAAGAGCCGGGTGATCGACGTCGAAGTCCGCTTCGACGATCCGGCCTCGCCGGGCAAGATCATCGACGCGGCATTGAAGGCCGCCCGGGCGCGCAACCTGCGCAAGGACAAGAAATAAGCACGGCCGCCTTACGATTTCTGGTTCGGCAGGATGCCGGCGCGTTTGTCGGCCTGGTACGACGCTTCCGCATCGGCATAGGGCTCCTGCCGCGCGACGCTCCAGTAGCGCAGTTCGTCGACCGGAATAGAAGCGCCGGTCACCGCGCAGGTGACATATGATCCGGGCAGGACGATCTGGAAGTCGCCATCGAGATAGCGGATCTTGGCTTCCCTGTTACCGTTGCCTTCAAACCGGTTCATTGTCCTTCGACCTCGCATCTTTGTCGTCCGCTGTCGCAGTGCATTCTGGCCGGCATCCTTGGATGCGCCTAAGGCCGTGAGCAACTGCATATTCACCTGTTGTAATCATGCTCTACAGCGCCGCGCGTCAAACCTGACGCGCAAAGGACGCTGTAGCGCTTTAAAACTGCTGCATAACTTTATCCTTAAATCGATCCCGATTTAAGGAGTATGCAGTAGCGCGCAAAACGCCAAATTTCCAGCGCAATTGAAGTGTCGCATCGTTCAACTACGTCCAAACAGCCGCTCGATGTCGGACAGTTTCAACTCGATATAGGTCGGCCGGCCGTGGTTGCACTGGCCGGAGCCGGGCGTTGCCTCCATCTGCCTGAGCAGCGCATTCATCTCCTCCGGCCTGAGCCGCCGGCCGGAGCGCACGGAGCCATGGCAAGCCATGGTCGCCGCTAAATAGTCGAGCCGGCTGGCAAGCCCATTGGCCGTATCCCATTCGGCAAGCTCGTCGGCCAGTTGCCGCACCAGTCCGACGGCGTCCATTTCGCCGAGCATCGACGGTGTTTCGCGGATCGCGATGGCGCCGGGGCCGAAGCGCTCGATGCCAAGCCCGAGCCGCGAGAACTCGGCGGCGTGGCTGATCAGCCGGTCGCAATCATCTTCAGGCAGATCGACGATTTCCGGAATGAGCAGCGCCTGCGCCGGAATTGGCCTGGAATTCAATCCCGTCCGCAACTCCTCGAATACAAGCCGCTCGTGCGCCGCATGCTGGTCTACGATGACAAGGCCATCTTCGGTCTGGGCGACAATATAGTTTTCGTGCAGTTGCGCCCGTGCTGCGCCCAGCGGATGCGACCTCTCGGGCTGCGAAACGGTTATCGCTTCCCGATCAAAGGTTGGCGCGCGGGCCGAAGGTGTTGCCATTTCGGCAAAGGCGGCCTGTGGCGCCTCGCTGAACCCGCGCGGCGGCGCATCGAAACCCATCGGTCGAGAGGAGGAGGGGCTCCATCCGCTATTCGGACGCTGCGTCTCCGGCCTGAACGCCCGCATCAACCCGCTGGCGCTGGTCGTCGAGGCCCGATCACCATCCTGTGCCAGGGCCTGCCGGATCGCGCCGATGATCAGGCCGCGAATGAGCCCAGGGTCGCGGAAGCGGACGTCCGATTTCGCCGGATGCACGTTCACGTCCACCACATCCGGATCGACCGTCAGAGACAGCACCGCCACCGGATAGCGGCCCTGCGGGATGGTTTCGGCATAGGCGGCGCGCAGCGCCGACCAGATCAGCTTGTCCTGCACCGGGCGGCCGTTGACGAAGGCATATTGCTGCAGCGAGTTGCCGCGGTTGAAGGTTGGCACGCCGGCAAAGCCGGTCAGCCGCGCACCTTCACGTCCCGCATCGATCTCGATCGCATTGTCGCGGAACTCACGCCCGAGCACCTGGGCGATGCGGGCAAGCCGGTCGTCGCCGGTGGACGGAAATTCGAGCGTTGTCCGGTCGGAGCCGGACAGCACGAAGCGAACGCCCGGAAAGGCGATCGCCATGCGCCTGACGACGTCGGAGATTGCCGAGGCTTCGGCCCGTTCCGTCTTCATGAAGTTCAACCGTGCCGGCGTGGCGAAGAACAGGTCGCGCACCTCGACCACGGTGCCCTGGTTGACGGCCGCCGGTTTCACCGGCTGCAGCTTGCCGCCGATTACGCCGATCTCGGCGCCGTGGCTTGCCCCGGCCGGTCGGCTGGTGATTGTCAGCCGCGCGACGGAGCCGATCGAGGGCAGCGCCTCGCCGCGAAAACCGAGCGTCCGGATGTCGAGAAGATTGTCGTCGAGCTTGGAGGTGCAGTGGCGGCGCACCGCCAGTTCGAGATCGTCCGGACCCATGCCGCAACCATTGTCGATGACCCGAAGCAGCGTCTTGCCGCCGCCTGCCGTGGCGATCTCGATGCGCGTCGCGCCGGCATCGAGCGCATTTTCGATCAGTTCCTTGGCAGCGCTCGCCGGCCGTTCGATGACCTCGCCGGCAGCGATCTGATTGATGAGGGTCTCGGAAAGTTGTTTGATGGCCATGGTCTATTGTCGGGGATTCGGCGTCCCATGAAAAGTGCGTCGCCCATTCTATCCCCGGATGTATCCAAGGCGCTGTGCCCGATAAAGTCAGGCCGGTTTAATCAGGCCTTAATACAAAGCTGCGACTTTCGCCAAGAACCTGAATGAGCACGGGTTTTGTCATTTGGTGCTTGTGGCGCAGCTGGCCGCCCAAGGCATTTATCCCAAAGGCTGTCTCAAGAGGCACGTCCGTCAGCATGTCCCGAAAAAGAAGCCGCCAAGGTTATATGAGGGCTATGTAATGATTGATGTAGCGTCTTTCGGCGCGAACATCCAGAAATCGGTGCTCGAAGCGACGTCTGACGCGCTCGGCTTGGCTATTCTTGTCTGCGACAAGAACGACGAGATCATTTTTGCAAGCCGACCCATTCTCCAGTTCTATCCCATCCCGGCGCAGTTCCTGGAAACCGGAACGCGGCTTAAGGATTTTCTCGGTGCCATCTTCGATTCCGGCGTCCGCAGCGGCACCGCGCCGGAAACGAGCCGCAGGCATGCCAATCGCGACGAGTGGATTTCCGAGCATCTTTCCCACCATTGGCGCGAGCGCTTCGAAGTGGTGGAGCGCATCGGCCGCCACCGCTGGATCAGCCTGCGCAAACGGCGGCTCTCCAACGGCCTAGGCATCGTCTGGATCAGCGACGTTTCCGAGCAGAAAAAGCGCGAAGAGCAGATGCAGCTCGATCTTGAACGGGTCGAGCTGACCGAGGGCATCCTCGATTGCCTGCCCAATCCGATCTGCGTGAAAGATCGCAACTTGAACTATGTGGCCGTCAACAAGGCATTTTGCGCCATCCACGGCATGACGGCCGATGCCATCCTCGGGCGTTCGGTGTGGGACCTGCTGGAGCCGGAACTCGCCGAAAAATTCGAACGCTCAGACCGCGCGACGCTGGAAACCGGAGACATCCAGTCCTTGCCCGAGCAGATCGTCCAGGCCGACGGCGAGGATCTCTGGGTCGTCACCTGCAAGTTCCGCGTCGGTGCCCCGGGAAAATATCTGCTCGTCACCTGCATGAATAATGTGACCGATCTCGTCGTCGGTTACAACGACCTCGACAGCGCTGCGTCAGGTCGGTCGCCGCTGGAAATCAGGGATTACAGCGCTTTTACCCCGGGCCAGAATTGCTACGACCCGTTCCGATCGATCGATATGCAGCACCTCGTTGAAGCCGGTGCGATCATCGAGCCGGTTTCCGCGATCAGGCATCGGGTCTTGCTGATGACCCCGACGGGTGCTCTTGAGCAGAAGCTTGTGTCTCAGTTGCGCCGATGGGGCCTCGATGCATGCGCGGTTCGAAACAAGACGGAACTGACAGTCTTCAGGGACGTTTGCGCGGCGCGCGGTATTGAGATTGCCGCTCTGATTGTCGATGGCGCGATGGCTGGGGCGCAGGACGTCATCGCCAACTGGAAGGCATCGCCATCCTTGCAATTGGCAAAGAACTGGAAAGCGGCCGATTTGCGTGCAAGCATCCTGGCGCTTTGCGGGGAGGGATCGGGCGGTGGTGCTGCGGATGGGGCAGGTGCCCCTGCCGATTGGGATATCATCGTGCCGGATATCGGGCCTGCCGCAAGACTTGTGCCGGAAGTCGAAGTCGTGGTGGCCGAAGACAACGAAATCAACCAGTTCGTCTTTGCCCAGATCCTCGAAGGGCTCGGCATATCCTACCGTATCGCCGCCAATGGCGACGAGGCTGTGCGGCTGTGGCAGCAATACCGGCCAAACCTCGTTCTGATGGATCTTTCCATGCCGGTCATGAACGGCTTCGATGCGGCGCGAGCGATCCGCTCGGCTGAAAAATCGACCGCCTTCCAGACGCCGATCATTGCCGTGACGGCCCAGGCGCTGGATATCGATATCGAACAGAGCAAAGCCGCGGGCATGGACGATCACATCACCAAGCCGATCAGCCCGGACATGATAGAGGCGGTCTACCGCAAGTTCGTGGTCACCCGGCCGGAACGTATGGCAGGCTGAAGACCCTTACCGCTTCGGCAGCCATGAAAGACCGGGAATGGAGAGCGCAGCACGGATTTTATCGGCATCCGGTGTCAATTCCCAACAATTTCGGAGAGTACTGCGGAAACTGGTAAGAGGATGCTTTCGAAATCTTAACCCTCGCTGTCCATCGTCTATTCCTGACAATGCCTTAGAGCCAATCCCGGGAATGCGTTATGAATTCTGCTGAAACATCGTCTCAGCACATAAGCCAGAATGATCTGCATGCCATGGCCTACACCGATCCGTTGACCGGTCTTGGCAATTCATACAGGCTGCGCGACAAGGTGCGCCAAATCGCCGCCGACCGCGCCAGCGATCCCGCGCCCTTTACCATCGGCCTTGCCAATCTAGACGGCTTCAAGCCGATCAACGATCTTTTCGGGCCACATGCCGGCGATGAAATCCTCTGCCAGGTTGCGAACCGGCTTCTCGCCTGCGTTCCGGATGGTGCGACCGTCATCCGCGCCGGCGGCGACGAGTTCGCCTTCGTGCTGCCGCTGGTATTCGAGCGCAAAGCGGCCGAAAAGGTCGGCAACATGCTGAAGGAGGTGCTTTCGGCCCCCTTCGATCTCGGCGAGCGCAACGTCCGTCTGTCTGCGTCCTTCGGTTTTGCCGTCTATCCCTTCGCCGGCGAGGAGTTCGAGGACCTTCTGAAGAGCGCGGACACAGCTCTCTATCGCTCTAAGCGCCGTGGCCGCGGACAGATCACCGTCTATTCCCAGGAAATCGCCCAGGAGATGAAGCGCGCGACGCAACTCGAGCAGGCGCTGCGCAATGCCATCATCGCCGATGAGGTGGACGTGCATTTCCAGCCGATCGTCAATCTGAAGACGGACACCGTGGTCGGTTTTGAAGCACTGGCGCGCTGGTGCGATCCGGACCTCGGTTACGTTTCTCCGGCCGTCTTCGTGCCGCTGGCCGAGGAGCGTGGCTTCATCGACGCCCTTTCGGAAACGCTGCTGCGCAAGGCCGCCGAGACGGCGCTCCAGTGGCCGAAGGAACTCTTCCTGTCGTTCAACCTGTCTTCGGCACAACTGATGGATCCGTCGACGAGTTCCAATGTTCTGGCGATCATCAATCGCGTCGGCCTCGATCCGCGTCGCCTGGAGCTGGAGATCACCGAAACCGCGGTCATGACCGATGCCGACGTGGCTCAGAAGATCGTCACCGAACTCCGGGCGGCCGGCGTGCGCATCTCGCTTGATGACTTCGGCACCGGCCAGTCCAGCCTCGGGCGCCTGCGCGATTTCTCCTTCGACAAGGTCAAGGTCGACCGCGGCTTTGTCTCGCGCATTGCCGCCGATCGCGCGTCGGAACACATCGTCAAGGCGATCATCGCCATGTGCGACGGCCTCAATCTCGAAGTGGTGGCCGAGGGCATCGAGGATTTGGCCGAAGCCTCGAAACTGAAGGGTCTCGGCTGCGGCATGGGGCAGGGATATTTCTATGGAAAGCCCGCCGATTCGGTGACGACGCTCCGCTATCTTGCGGAAAAATATCAGGAACCCACGCCAACGATGTCCGTCGCCATCTGAGACCTGCCACCTTCGCTGTCCGGCATTTCCCGGCTCCCTTCCGCTAGGAGCCAGTCGCGCACCCGCCGGGCCTGGTGATTGAGTTCGCGCGAACGCGGCCAGACGACGTAGAACGCCAGATCCGTCTTCAGCACATGATTGCCGACCGGGACAAGCGCGCCTGAGCGAACCTGCCGCGCGATCAGATGGTTCCAGCCAAGCGCGATACCCTCGCCGGCAAGGACCGCCTGGATGACCAGCACATAGTCGTTGAGCGTCAATCGCCTCGACTGGGCCGGATAGGATACTCCGGCGCTGGCAAACCATTCCTGCCAGCTATAGGCGCGCCGGACCGGCTCCTCCAGATGGATCAGCGGGTGGTTCAAAAGATCGGCGGGATGCTGCGGCATGCCGTGAGCCTCGACAAAGGCGGGCGACGCCACGGCGCTGATCACTTCCGGCGCCAGCAGGGCCGCATGATAGCGCGGCCAGTTAGCCGGATCGCCGCCGCCGCGCACGCCGAGCGGGATCGGCTCTTCCTCCAGATCGAGATCGCGCACGCTGGTTTGGATCCTGAGGTCGATCTCCGGCAGGTCCTCGCGCAGCTTGGTCAGTCGCGGCAGCATCCACATCGAGGCGAATGCGGTCGAGGCGGCGAGCGTCACATTGCTCTCGCGCCGTTTCGCGCGGATATCCTCGGCCGACTTCTGAATCCGCGAAAGGCCCAGCGACACGTCGGCATGGAATTTCTCCCCCGCTTCCGTCAATTTCACGGCACGGTGAACCCGGTGAAACAGCGGCACGCCAAGCTGGTCTTCGAGCCCGCGAATGGCATAGGAGACCGCGGCCTGCGTCATTGCCAACTCATTGGCGGCGCGGGTGAAATTCTGGTGGCGGCCGGCCG
>UCOA01000005.1 GCA_900474095.1 Hyphomicrobiales bacterium
ACGGAGACCTAATGCAACTTCGAACGTTGTGCAACGCGGTAGGAAATGGCGAAAAGGCGCCGGTTCGAGCGGCCTTACTAAAGTCGCAATAAATTGAATTAGACGTTGCTACTATGAAATAATTGGTTAATTTTTGACAATTCAACAAAAAATAAACTTTTCAAACTTTTTAAATAATCATACAAAAGCGCAACTTCCAGTGTGACTACGCACCTGAAATTATTTAGAAAAAAATTTCAAACTGCCGGCCTTTTCCCTGCCACATACAGTTGACGATTTTTTTTCTTAAATTTTTTTCGATGCAACTCAAGAGTATAAGAACTTCCGGTTCAACCGCTTCTCGGTGCGGAAAAAGGACGAAACAGGCTGGATGGACGCTCAGGCGCTTGGCTGATTCGTGAAAGCAAGAGCTCGCAAGAAGGCGGATCGACTAATTAACCGAGAGCTTTTTGGAGAGCCCTAGAGACCGTCTTTGAGAGTGAGCGCAGCACTAAAATGCCGACCGGCGTTCCCATCCGGCTGCAAGGCGTACCTCTCCGACTACGATGCCTAGCCAAACAATGCCGCTGCCGTCACGTTGAGGTGCGTCGATGATACGATTGGCGGGCTTATTCGATCTTGCCGGCGAGATCGAATAATTGATCGCGCGAGTCCTTATCGACGACACTCACGTCATATTGCTCGATGCCTTCAAAGACCCGCCGGCAGCGTCCAAACCAGGCAAAACGAGGCTGTGTTGTATGTTGTAGGTGATCGTACAATCGCAACGCTTCGCGAGCGGTTCCGATGCCGTTGTCGTTTCGGGGTTGCCTTGTTGTAGCGCCCATTTTCCGCTCTCGTTTCCGGCGGCAACCCGGCCTGGGCTTTTGAAGATTTAGGAAAAGCGCCCGCACCAAACGACGCCCGAGAGAAGTAGCTTACGCCCCGCTCGCATCTACCACCTATCCGGAATGCTGCCCGACGTCTAATCCACGTAATCCGATCGGTGTATCGCAGCACCATTGGCAGCATGCCAATATGGATCCCGTAAGTCTTTGAGTGCGCTGGAATATCTGCAGGGATTTTCTAGCATGTCGTCATCGCGCCTTGTAACGACGCGCTCGCTTACCTTTGGTCAACGGCCGTTTCCGCGCAAACGCAAGGTGTGAGGAGTTTTCATGCCAATCAATTTTCAGCATTCATTGCCCCAGAGACCGCAAAACGCTCTATCGAAAGACAAGCCGGCTCCCGTACAAAGCCGTGTGAACAAATTCGACAGGCTGCATGCCATTGAATTGGCGTCGCGTGAGGCACAGGCCCAGGTCATGGACTTGCTGGGCGTTGCGTCGAGAGGCCTGCCGCGCATGCATAAAGACGGCACATTCGGCCATACGCTGCGCTCAGTCAAAGTAGGCTCGCAATCGTCGGAACGGCTCGAAGGTGAGAGCCTTCGCTATACATCGATCGCTGCCCTCGGCTTGTCATACGCCGACGAGACGATCCAGCAACAGATACTGAACGGCACGGCGTCCGAACTGGCGCATGCATGCGCGGCCCGCGCCGAGACATCGGCCGATACGGGCGCCGTCGCTTTGGCCGCCTGGGCTGCCGCTGAGGCAGGACGGTTTCATGCTACGACACTCTTTCGCCAGCTTCATCATTTGCTTGCCTCGAATGCTGCCATCGCGACGGTCCACTGTGCGTGGACGCTTACCGCCGCCCTGGCGGCTGAACAATTCGGCGACACACAGGATGTGGTCTCGTTGGCGACAGAACGGCTGATGTCCGGACTGTCTCCAACCGGTCTGTTTCCGCACATGCTCCCCGCATCGGCAAGCGGGCGCCTGCGTGCGCATATCGGCTGCTTTGCCGATCAGGTCTACCCGATACAGGCACTTTCCCGCCTCCACGTTGCAAGGGGAAATATTCCAGCCTTGACCGCCGCCGAGGCATGCGCAGAAAGGATTTGCGCGTTACAGGGTCCCGCCGGGCAATGGTGGTGGCACTATGACACCCGTGACGGAAACGTGGTCGAAGGCTATCCGGTCTATAGCGTCCACCAGCACGCGATGGCCCCTATGGCGTTGCTCGATCTGCGGGAAGCTGGAGGCTCCGACCATTCCCAGGCGATAGTCAAAGGCCTGCGTTGGCTCGACGAACATCCAGAGGTCGCGGAAACACTCGTCGTTCCCGAAAAAGGAGTGATCTGGCGTAAGGTGGCACGCCGCGAACCTCGCAAGGCCGTGCGGGCAATTTCAGCGATCACAACGGCGCTGGCCCCTGGGCTGCATCTGCCAGCCCTTGATGTGCTCTTTCCTCCCAACCAGGTGGACTTTGAATGCCGCCCCTATGAACTGGGCTGGCTGATTTACGCGTGGCTCTCGGGCGGCGTGGTCGCCAAGCTGGCTCCCGGCTCGGTGAAGGACATGCCCGCACCCTTTGAGGAGATCTGAAATGCCTGGACAACGTCAGCTTCTGTTCGGCATGTACATGGATGCAATACGTATGGATGACGTCATCGAGCGCTGCCATACGGCACTCGCCACACGGCGGCCACTCCTTCTGGGGGTCCTCAATGCGGCCAAGGTGGTGGAGCTGCGCAAAAACGCGCTGCTGCGTCAATCGCTGATGGAATGCGATCTTCTGGTGGCAGATGGTCAGTCCATCGTCTGGGCGAGCAAACTGCTTCGCCGGCCCTTGCCTGAGCGTGTTGCAGGGATCGACATTTTCAATCGTCTTCTTTTGCTTGCGCATCGCGAAGGTCGCTCCGTCGCGTTTCTGGGGGCGCGGCCTGAGGTCCTGGAGGAAATGCAGCATGTTCTTGCAAAGCGCTTTCCCGGTCTGAAAATCGCCTATAGTCACCACGGATATTATGAGGCCGCGGAAGCAGGGCAGATCGCGGCCGGCATCAAGGAGTCCGGGGCCGACATGCTCTTCCTTGGGATGACGTCGCCCAAGAAGGAGATTTTTCTGGCCTCTTATGGTTCGTCACTCAACGTCCCGGTGCTGCATGGCGTCGGCGGTTCCTTCGATATCATGGCGGGTCTTACAAGACGTGCGCCGATTGCTTGGCAGAAATGCGGAATGGAGTGGGCATACAGGTTGCTGCAGGAACCCCGGCGTCTCTGGTGGCGCTATTTGAGAACCAATACGAGCTTCGTCCAGCTCACCGCTCATGAAATGCTCCATCCCGACCGTCCCTACACGTGTGGAGCAGACCGGAATGTAACGCCTGGCAATTCGATGCCCCTGGATGCCCAACTTCGGAGTATTGCTGATGACTGACGTGTTCACGGGCCGGTTGGCCATACTGGGAATGGGATATATCGGTTTGCCCACCGCCGTCGCTATCGCGACGCGCGGCATCGACGTCATTGGGGTCGATATCAATCCGGCAACCGTCGCCGCCCTGAAGCGCGGCGAAGTGCCGTTCGTCGAGCCGGACCTTGCGGTGGGGGTCAGCGGTGCTGTGGCCATGGGCCGGCTGACAGCAACAACCGAAATACCCGAAGCGGATGCCTTCATCATCGCCGTGCCGACCCCTTTCAACGAGGATCGAACGGCCGATTTGTCCTATGTCAAGGCGGCGGCTGAACAGATCGCCCCAATGTTGAGGTCCGGGAACATCGTGGTTTTGGAGTCCACCTCTCCTCCCGGGACGACGCAGAAGGTGGGAGATTGGATCGGAGCCCTACGGCCGGATCTCAAGATGCCCCGTGACGGCGAAACCGGCGCGGACATATTTGTTGCTCATTGCCCGGAGCGCGTTCTTCCCGGCCGCATCATGATTGAGATCATCACCAACGACCGTGTCGTCGGCGGCCTGACGCCGAGATGTGCCGAAAAAGCCGCGTCCATTTACCGCCTGTTCGCTCAGGGCGAAATCCTGCTGACCGATGCAGCAAGCGCCGAAATGGCGAAGCTGGTCGAAAATGCCTATCGTGATGTCAACCTTGCTTTCGCCAATGAAATTTCGCTGATCAGCGAATCTCTTCACATAGACGTCTGGGAGGTGATCCGTTTGGCCAACAGGCATCCGCGGGTGAGCATCCTGAACCCGGGACCTGGCGTCGGCGGGCACTGCATTCCGGTGGATCCCTGGTTCATCGTTTCCGCAGCACCGCAACTGTCGCGCTTGATCCGTACCGCACGCGAGGTCAATGATCATCGGCCGCACCATGTTGCCGCGCAGGTCGTCGAGAAGGCGAAACGGTTTCGCTCACCGACAGTGGCGTGCCTCGGCCTGACCTTTAAGGCAAACGTCGATGATGTCCGGGAAAGCCCGGCAATAGAGGTTGTCGGACTTATAGCCAAGGCGCTGCCGGAGGTAGATATCTTCGTCTCGGATCCCTATGTCAGCGTCATGCCCAAGCTGCTGTCGGAGTATAGCAATCTTCATCTCGAGGGCGCCTATCAGGCGGTCGAGCGCGCCGACATTGTCGTCCTTCTTGTCGAACACGAACCGTTCAAGGCCATGAGACATACACGTCTTGGCGGCAAAGTTCTCTACGACACACGTGGTGCTTGGCACTGACAAATGCTACGCACTTCTACTGATGATGACTGAAAGGAATAGGCGTCGGAAGCATGGCGGATTTCGATATCGTGGTCATCGGCGGCGGCATTGTCGGACTGTCGACGGCCATGCAGCTGTCGCGACGCTTTCCGGGCATTGCCATCGCCGTGCTCGAAAAAGAACCGGTCCTTGCCAGCCATCAGACGGGGCGCAACAGCGGGGTCATCCACGCCGGGGTCTACTACGAACCCGGCAGCATGAAAGCCCAGTTTTGCAGGCAAGGAAGCGCCGCAACGATGCGCTTTTGCCAGGAGTATGACATTCCCTTCGAACAGCGTGGCAAGCTGCTCGTCGCAGCCGGAGCCGACGAACTGCCGCGAATGGAAAAGCTCTACGAGCGAGCACTCGCCAATGGACTTGAGGTTCGCCGCGTCTGCCAGGAGGAGCTCACCGAGCGCGAGCCGCATGTCACCGGCCGTGGGGCGCTCTTCGTGCCCCAATCCGCGATCGTCGATTACGGCAAGATCACCCGCCGCATGGGCACGATCCTCACCGACGCCGATGGCACGATCATGACGAACGCCGAGGTTCGCGGCATCTGCGAGCAACACAACGGCGTCGAGATTGTTCTGAACGACGGCATTCTGCTTCGCGCGCGACATGTCGTTGCCTGTGCAGGTGTCAATGCCGACCGTTTGGCGCGCCTGTGCGGCCTTGCCGCCGATCTTGCCATCATACCCTTTCGGGGCGAATACTTCCGCCTTGGAGCCAACCGGAGCCGTATCGTTGAACACCTTATCTATCCGATACCGGATCCATCACTCCCCTTTCTCGGCGTGCATCTAACCCCGATGATCGGCGGGTTCGTAACGGTCGGCCCGAACGCCGTGCTTGCATTTTCCCGCAACGGCTATCACTTCGGTGATGTCAATTCCACGGATCTGTGGGAGATGGCACGTTTCCGCGGTTTCCGCCGAATGATCATAAACAACATGCGCTCCGGACTGACGGAGATCGCCAACTCGCTCAGCCGTCGACGCTATCTCGCCTTGTGCCAGCGCTATTGCCCGGAATTGAACCTGAGCGACCTGCATCCGCATCCCGCCGGTATCCGCGCCCAGGCTGTTAGCCGCGAAGGCCGTTTGCTGCATGATTTTTTGATCGAACGGACGGCACGCACTATCCATGTACTCAACGCGCCATCACCCGCCGCTACTTCGGCACTGCCGATCGGCAGATATATCGCCGACATCGCCAGCGCCCATTTCAACTATCCATAATCGCTGGAAATGACTGCGCCAGTGAGCCCTGGTCAGGGCGGGTACCTCACCACTTCCACCAAAGTGATAGCTGGATCGAGGCAGGTTTTGGACTACGCTTATTCTTCACCCCTATCGATCTGGAACCGCAAGCGCGGAAAACCGGAATTGCGCCATGGAAGGAGCCAGTCATTAACGCCCCCCCGGACGATTACTTGAATTCCGCTCTTGCCGAGGATCACCGCGCATTTGGGTATCAGGACGATCGCGATCGAAAGCCGAGCTTTCGTGGCTCAGGTTGGACGGCAATCGCCGCTTTCCTCGCGCTTGCCGCGGCCGGTTGCGCCGGCCTCATCTGGTTGAGTGCCTGAACATCAGCGAAAAATGCCTTTCTGGAAAGGCATCAGGAGCACTTGATCCATCCGCGACGGATGAGTTTCGATCACGTCGAGTTCGCCGGCGGCGAATATCTCTACAAACTGAGTAGGGTCTTTCTTTAGGCAAGAGAACAGACGCGGGCGCTTGCTAAGACACCCTCTTCTCATCACCGTTTATAGTGATCGCCATCGCTTGCAGCCAAGCCGCGTAAACTCGATGCAGATCAAATCTTGTTGTTAGACTGACCTGCCTAATCACATCGGTGGATACGGTCGCTACGTGGCATACCACCGATTGGTGTCGTTCGCCAACGGGAGAAAAGCGGCAAGATGGTTGGCTTGAAACCTTAGTCAATCAATCCAAAACGGCGATCGGGGGCGCCGCATGTTCAGCATCCAGAACAAGAGCGACAAGTATCTGAGTGTATCGGGCGGGGTGACCAGTGCTGTCAGCCCCCTGGCTGCATCGAGCGTGGTGTCATCGAATACAATCGCTGCACCCACTAACCAAGCCGCGGCGGTCGTATATCGCCTGTCCACGGATTTGTCGACAAGCAGCGGCTCAGTGCTCGACGACACGAAGATCCTCTCCCCAAACGACGCAGGATCGTCGTTGCTTGACTTAGGCGGGTCGGAAACGCTCAGCACCACCAGCGGATATAATGACTCTATCGCGCTCTCGGCAAGCACGCTCACGACGCCAGACGTAGTCTCAACAACTCCGAGTAGCACTCCCATAGGTGCGCAGTCAGCATCGCCAATTGCCGCCGACACCTTCGGGGTGACGGCAGCCCCGCTTGACCAAAGCTCGCCGGAAAGCCTCGTCACCGCCAATCCAGACACGGCCAGCAGTGGCTCCGTCGCCCCGCAGGTAGTCGCCGACACCTTCGCAGTGACCGCGGCCGCCCCGGCGACGGATGTGACCGCGGCTGAGGCAACGCCAAACAAGATTGCTCTCGAAAACATGAAGCAGGGTAATCCGCGAAGCGAATGGGGCATCGTCGGTGATGGCGACGGCAACATCCAGGGTTTCGCCACCGAAATCAGCTCGAACGTCGGGCAGACGGTTAATTTCAAGATCGCCACCAATTCTAAGAACTATCGCATCGACATCTACCGTCTCGGGTATTACGGCGGGAACGGCGCCCGAAAAGTTGCCACGATCAACAGGTTGCTCGCCACCGCCCAGTCTCAGCCTCATCCCGTTGTCGACATGTCGCTCGGCCTCATCGATTGCGGCAACTGGTCGGTCTCGGCAAGCTGGGCGATTCCGCAGGACGCGGTTTCGGGGATCTATTTCGCAAAGTTGGTCCGTCAGGACGGCACTGCGGGCCAGAGCCTCATCCCCTTCATCGTTCGCGAGGACGGCTCCACCAGCGATATCGTGTTCCAGACGTCCGATACAACCTGGCAGGCCTACAATGCCTGGGGCGGCGCCAGCCTGTATTATGGCGAGGTGCCTGTAGATCCGAATAATATGATCGGCTACATGCCGCCCAACTGCAGTTGCGGCCTGACCGCGATCGGCCGCGCTTCGGCGGTCAGCTACAATCGTCCGTTCATCACCAATACCAGCCCGATCGGCGGCACGCACGATTTCATCTTCGGCGTCGAGCATTCGGCGGTCCAGTGGCTGGAGCAGAACGGCTACGACGTTTCCTATATCTCTGGTGTCGATGCGACGCGAAACGGCAGCCTGTTGCTTAATCACCAGGCATTTCTTTCGGTCGGCCATGACGAGTACTGGTCGGCCGAACAGCGCAACA
This sequence comes from Hyphomicrobiales bacterium, assembly GCA_900474095.1. GTDB lineage: Bacteria > Pseudomonadota > Alphaproteobacteria > Rhizobiales > Rhizobiaceae > Pararhizobium. Next base: position 7,898 of record UCOA01000005.1, read on the forward strand.
ACGTCGAGGCAGCGCGCGACGCAGGCGTCAACCTCGCCTTCTGGAGCGGCAACGAATGTTACTGGAAGGTTCGTTGGCAAAACAGCATCGACGGTAACGGCACGCCCTATCGCACCATGGTCTGCTACAAGGAAACCTGGGGCACCAGCACCGATCCGAGCAATATCGGGACGGGCACCTGGCGAGACCCGCGCTTTGCGGATCCCGGGCAGGAGCCGGAGAACTCTTTGACGGGCACGATGTTTACCGTCGACGGCTACCGCCAGGATGCCATTTCGATCCCATACGATTATTCCAACCTTCGGTTCTGGCGCAATACCGACGTGGCAAACATTCTGCCGGGTCAAAGTTTCAGCCTTGTGAAAAACCTTCTCGGCTACGAGTGGGATTCCGATGTCGAAAACGGCTTCCGGCCAGCAGGGCTAATCAACATGTCGCTGTCGACAGTTTCGGTTGCCACCTATCTGCGTGACTACGGCACGACCATCGGCCCGGCCGACGTCACTCACAGCTTGACCATGTATCGTGCCGAAAGTGGCGCGCTCGTCTTCGGTGCCGGTACCGTCTTCTGGTCCTGGGGTTTGAACGCGCAGCATGAGGGGCCCGCAACGCCGACCGACCGCAACGTCCAGCAGGCGATGATCAACATGTTCGCCGACATGGGCATCCAGCCCACCACAATCGATGCAAGCTTGATCCTCGCAACACAATCGCCCGACCAGACAAAGCCGGTCTCGACGATTTCCTCGCCGAATATCGGCGCGAGCTTCGTCGAGGGGCAGCGTGTGACCGTCACCGGAACCGCGCAGGACTTCGGCGGCGGCATCATCGCAGGAGTCGAGATATCAACCGATGGCGGTGCGCACTGGTTCAAGGCGAACGGCAGAGAAAACTGGAGCTACAACTGGGTAGTCCAGGCAAGCGGAACCTATACGATCAGGTCTCGCGCCGTCGATGACAGCGTCAACCTTGAGGCTCCCTCGTCCGGCAGGCAGGTAACGGTATCCTTGCCCTCGACCCGTAGCCTGTGGACGCTGGCATCAAAACCTGCCATCGAAACCACTCTCGATCGGGATGGCGTGGAATTGGGCGTCCGTTTCCAGGCAAGCACTGCCGGAGCGGTGCAAGGCATCCGCTTCTATAAAGGCTTCTACAATACCGGCGAACACACGGTGAGCCTGTGGAGAGATAACGGAACGCTACTTGCGACGGGTGTATCGACGGGAGAGCCGATCTCCGGGTGGCAGACGGTGACGTTCTCCAGCCCCATCCAGATTACAGCGGGAACGACCTATGTCGCTTCCTACCACACCAAAGGCTACTATTCGTCAAGCGGAGGATTTTTCAATTCCGCCTATGCCAATGGCCCTTTGAGTGTCGCTCAAAATGGCGGCGTCTATGCCTATGGCGCTGGCAGGACATTCCCTGGCAACACCTACAACGGTGAAAACTACTGGGTGGATGTCGTGTTTGCCCCGTCGACGGTTAATACGGCGCCGGTCGCCAACAACGACAACGGCTACACAACCAACCGCGACACGCCGTTGACGATCGCCTCCTCCGCCGTGCTTGCCAATGACACGGATCCTGACGGCGACGCGCTGGCGATCACGGGCACCAGTGGCGCAGTCAACGGAACGGTGAATTTCAACAGTCAGACCAACAGCTTCACCTTCACGCCCACGACGGGCTACACCGGAGCGGCGCGCTTTACCTACACTGTGTCGGATGGACGAGGCGGAACAGCATCGGCCACCGTCAATCTAACGGTCACGACGCCTTCAACCGCAACGAGCCTGTTCAGCCTGTCGGATACCCCGGCCGCTACGTCTACAAACGACCCGCAAGCTGTGGAGCTCGGGATGAAGTTAGTCGCGTCCGTCGGCGGTACGATCACGGGGCTGCGCTATTACAAGAGTGCCCAGGACCTCGGGACTCATACGGGATCGCTGTGGAGCAGCACGGGCACGCGGCTCGCCACGGCGACCTTTACTAACGAAACGGCGAGTGGCTGGCAAACCGTGACTTTCGCCCAGCCGATCGCGCTTTCGGCCGGCACCACCTATGTGGCGAGTTATCATTCGAACGGCAGATATGCGGCAACGTCGAATTATTTTACCAGCAGCCGTACCAACGGTCCGCTGACCGCACCGTCGAGTGCGACAAGCGGCGGCAACGGCGTTTATACCTACGGCGCAAGCAGCCTGTTTCCGACGAGGAGCTACAATGCGTCGAACTACTGGGTCGACGTGCTGTTCGAGCGGTCCAACACCCAGAACGCTGCCCCGGACGCCGTCAACGATACGGGCTATTCGGCAACCACCAACACGCCGCTTTCCATCCAGGCCTCCGCCTTGCTCGCCAATGATACAGATACCAACGGCGATCCGATTTCGATCACGGGCGTCAGCAATGGAGTCAATGGTTCGGCTTCCTTCAACAGCCAGTCGAACACGGTCACGTTTACTCCCACCACCGGATATAGCGGCCCTGCGAGCTTCTCCTATTCCATCACCGACGGAAGGGGCGGCACGGATACCGCCCAGGTTTCTTTGACCGTCGGCGCGCAGGGAACCGCACAGAACGTCTTCGCGGCCGGTACCACGCCAGCGATCGTCTCGGTAAACGACAACAACCGAGTCAATCTAGGCATGAAGTTCCAGGCGGACGTGGCAGGCTGGATTACCGGCTTCCGCTTCTACAAGGGCGCGACCAACACCGGCACGCATGCTGGGTATCTCTGGACCTCAACGGGCGCGCTCCTCGCAAGCGCAACCTTTACAAACGAGAGTGCCAGCGGCTGGCAGTCAGTCAATCTGTCCCAACAGGTGGCGATCCAGGCAAACACGACCTACGTCGTCTCCTACAGCACCAACGGCAACTATTCGGCGACGAGCAATTTCTTCAGTTCGGGCGTGAACAACGGCAACCTGCATGCCTTGTCGTCGGCGCAGAGTGGCGGCAACGGCGTCTATGCCTATGGGGCGGCCGGGTTGTTCCCGAACAGTACGTACAACAGCTCGAACTATTATGTGGACGTGGCGTTCAGACCGCAGTTGGCGGCATAGAGACCGAAATGGGGACAGGAATGGGGGTTCGAATGAAAGATGCCAACCGGCTCCCTGTCACGGTGCTGTCGGGCTTTCTTGGCGCGGGTAAGACGACGATCCTCAACCATGTCCTGCGCAATCGCGAAGGACTGCGCGTCGCCGTCCTCGTCAACGACATGAGTGAAATCAACATCGATGCGGATCTCGTTCGTGATGGCGGAGCCGATCTGTCGCGTACAAACGAGACACTGGTCGAACTCACCAATGGTTGCATATGCTGCACGCTCCGTGACGACCTGCTCAGCGAGGTCCGACGGCTGGCGAAGGAGGCTCGCTTCGACTACCTCCTCATCGAAGCGACAGGCATTGCCGAACCCTTGCCGATTGCGGCGACCTTTTCTTTCAGGGATGAAACCGGCGCGGCGCTCTGCGATATTGCTAGGCTCGACGCGATGGTTTCCGTCGTCGACGCAGCAAATCTGCTTTCCGATTATTCCAGCACGGATTTTCTGAGCGATCGCGGCGAGACACGGGACAAGGACGACAGGCGCACCCTGGTCGATCTTCTTGTCGAGCAAATCGAATTTGCCGACGTCGTGGTGATCAACAAGATTTCGGAGGTGACGAGCGAAACGCGAACCACTGTGCGCCGGATCGTTGCGGCGCTCAATCCCGATGCACGTGTCATCGAAACGGACTTCGGCAACCTGCCGCTCTCCACCATCCTCGACACCGGCCTTTTCAGCGAGGCGAAATCGGCAAGGCATCCGCTTTGGCACAAGGAACTCTTCGGCTGGGGAGACCATGTTCCTGAAACGGACGAATACGGCATTACGAGTTTCGTCTATCGGGCGCGCCGTCCCTTCGATCCTGCTAAGCTTCAGAATTTTCTGGCGAAGGATTGGCCAGGTCTCATCCGAGCCAAAGGTCATTTCTGGCTCGCGACGCGCCCCGACTGGATCGGTCAGCTTTCGGTAGCGGGCGTGCAGCGCCGCACGGAGTCTAAAGGCCTGTGGTGGGTGACCGTGCCGCGAGCGCACTGGCCACGCCACCCCGAGTTCCGCGCGTTGCTCGACCGACATTGGAGTGCCGTCTGGGGTGACCGCAGGCAGGAACTGGTCTTTATCGGTGCCGGCCTTGCCGAAGACGCGATCTGCGCGGCACTCGATGATTGTCTGATCGGAAACGAGAGCGGCTTTGATCCGCAGCTCGCGTGTCATCTGCACGATCCGTTCCCGCCATGGCAGCACGCGAATGCTGCATGACTGATCTCGAACAACAACCGAAGGAGAACACAATGACCAACGAACTCTATGCAGACGGCATCGGCGAAATCACCGTCACCGGGACAATTGTCCGGATCGACCTGATGTCTCTCTCCGCCACAGAGCGGGACGCGAGCAACAATCCGAAACCAGTATTTCGCCAGCGGATCATCATGCCGGTCGACGCCTTCGCCAATGCAGTGGACCTGATGCAAAAGGCCCTTGGCGGTTTGGTCGAAGCCGGCGCGGTGCGCAGGATCGGCGACATTCAGCAATTGCCGGCTGCCGACGGGCAACAGTCGTCGGCGTCCACAAACGTCTCTCCGAATTTCAATTGAGCGGAAACGCAGCTATCCCTTGGGGGGGGCCATGAGCACATTTCCGCACACAAACCTGCAATGCCTGGCACTGGTCGGTCGTCATCATGGCATCGACCTTTCGCCCGAAAGACTGCTGCACGACTATGCCGTGGGAGACCAGCCGGTTCCGACGCGGCAACTCCTTCGGATGGCGAAGGATGCCGGCCTGCGCGCCCGCAGCCTGCGTCTGACATGGCGGTCGCTGTTTAAAATGGGCGACGCCTATCCGTTGCTTGCCCAACTCAAAAACGGAAACTGGGTGGTCATTGCCGGCGTCGCCGGCAGCGACGGCAACGAGATGATCCGGGTTCTCGACCCGCTGGCGAAGCGTCCGGAGTTCCTGCTTCTGGACGAGGAGCAGTTTTCCAAACGGTGGGACGGCCCCGTCATTCTGGTGAAGCGAAACTATCGCCTTTCCGACGAAGACATGCCCTTCGGCTTTCGTTGGTTTGTGCCGGAAATCCTCCGCCAGCGGGGCCTCTTCCGCGATGTTGCGCTGGCCGCCTTCGTCCTCTACGGACTTGGTCTTGCAACGCCGATCTTCTTCCAGCTCGTCATCGACAAGGTATTGGTGCACCAGAGCTATGCGACGTTGACGGTCTTGACGATCGGGATCGGCGTCGCCCTCGTCTTCGATGCCGCCTTCACCTTCCTGCGGCGCTATCTCCTGCTCTACGCGACCAACAAGATCGACATCCGGATAGCGACGCGCACCTTCGGGCATCTGCTCAATCTGCCGATCGCCCTGTTTGAGCAGGCGTCCGCCGGGGTTCTGGTGAAGCATATGCAACAGACGGGCCGCATTCGCGAATTTTTGACCGGCCGGCTTTTCCTGACGCTTCTCGACGGGCTTTCGCTTCTGGTGTTCGTGCCGATCCTCATTCTCTACAGTGTCAAGCTCACATTTGTTGTGCTGGGCTTTGCCGCCCTCGTCGGTCTCGTCGTCATGATGCTCGTTGGGCCATTCCAACGGCGACTTCAAGCCCTTTATCAAGCCGAAGGCGAGCGTCAGGCCCTGCTCGTTGAAACCGTCCACGGAATGCGCACCGTCAAGTCGCTTGCTCTCGAGCCGCGCCAACGCCGGGTATGGGATGATTGTTCGGCTCAATCGATTTCTGTGCGCTTCCGCGTCGAGAAGATCTCGACAGTCGCCCAGGCGGTGATCGGGCTTCTGGAAAAGCTGATGAGCGTCGCCATCATCGGACTTGGGGCGCTCGACGTTTTCGACGGCACCATGACGATCGGCGCGCTCGTCGCGTTTAACATGCTGGCTGGAAGGGTTTCCGGGCCGCTCGTCCAGATTGTAACCATGGTGCACGAGTACCAGGAAGTGGCGCTTTCTGTTCGCATGCTCGGCGAGGTCATGAATCAGCGCCCCGAGCAATTTGGCCGTGGGCGCGGCATCAGGCCGGAACTTCATGGCAGTGTCGACTTCGACAAGGTGACGTTCCGCTACGGACCGGATGGTGCGCCCGCGCTCGACGATGTCTCTTTCACGGTTCCTGCCGGCTCCGTCTTCGGCATCGTCGGCAAGAGCGGATCCGGCAAGACGACAATCACCCGCTTGATCCAGGGGCTCTATCAGAACCAACAGGGGATCGTCCGGATCGACGGCTATGACAGCCGCGAAATTGATCTCGTCCATCTTCGTACGAGCATCGGCGTCGTGCTGCAGGACAATTTCCTGTTCCGGGGCACGGTTCGCGAAAATATCGCCGCGGCAAAACCGAATGCGAGCATCGAAGAAGTCATCGAGGCTGCGCGCGTTGCCGGCGCCGAGGAATTCATCGAGCGGCTGCCGCGCGGCTTCGAGTCCATGCTGGAGGAGAACGCATCAAATCTCTCTGGTGGACAGAAACAGCGCCTCGCCATCGCCCGCGCGCTCATCACCAATCCCAAGCTGCTCATTCTCGACGAGGCCACCAGCGCGCTCGATCCCGACAGCGAGGCGATCCTGAGGCAGAACTTGAGCAAGATCGCCAAGGGGCGCACCGTGATCATCGTTTCCCATCGCCTGACCACACTGGTTGATGCCGACGCAATCCTCGTTGTGGAACGGGGCAAGATCGCAGATATCGGCCGACACGATCAGCTTGTTTCGCGCTGCATGACGTATCGACACCTGTGGTCGCAACAAACGAGGCAGGTCGCATGAGCAAGCGCTCGGAGAAGTCTCACGCGAATCTGCCCGTTCCCATAGCAAGGAACAAGACGGAACTGGTCGTGCATCGCGCATTGCCGCCCGTCATTGCCGAATTTCAGTCAGATGCCGTCGAGCTGGAAGAACGCGTACCGCCAAGGATTGCGCGACTGACGCTCTATGGGATCACGGCCCTTATCGGCGCTGCCGTTTTCTGGGCTTCGGTTTCCAAGATTGACGAAGTCGTCATAGCGCCCGGCAAGCTCATCACGACCCAGCCGACCATTGTCGTTCAACCGCTGGAAACCTCAATCATCCGCACGATCGATGTCGCGATCGGCGAAGAGGTTCGCGCCGGGCAGACGCTCGCCCGGCTCGATGCGACTTTCAGCCAGTCGGACGTCGATCAGCAACGCACGAAATTTGCAGCGCTCGACGCGCAGGTTCGGCGGATTGAGGCAGAACTCGCTGGCACCGATTACGCGAAGGAGGCGGGCAACTCCGCCGACGAAATGCTGCAGGTGCGGCTCTTCGATCAACGTCGCGCCTTTTATGTGGCCCAGCTTCAGAATTTCGAGCAGCAGATCGCGGGGCAAGCTGCAGCGATCGCGTCCGGTAAGGATCAGGAAGCAGTGCTTGCCAGCCGCCGCGAGAACCTGATCCGGATCGAAAGCGCGCGCGAGACGCTTTATCGCAACGACACCGGTTCCCTGGTTGCTTTCCTTGGTTCGCGCGATGCCCGTCTCGATGTCGACTCGGACCTTTCCGCACTGCACGGCAAGGCAGCCGAAGCGACACATTCTCTGGCGAAGCTGACTGCCGATCGGCAGGCTTTCATCGAGGACTTCCGGCGCACGTCGATGGAACAACTCGTCGAGTTGCGCAATCAGCGCGACACGGTAGGCGAAGAGCTGAAAAAGATGGAGTTGCGCCGCAATATGATCACCCTGACGGCGCCTGCCGACGCGGTTGTCCTCGATCTCGCTGAGCGTTCGATTGGTTCCGTCGTGCGCGAAGCTGAGCCGATCGTGACACTCGTTCCGCTCAACGTTCCATTGGAGGCGGAAGTCTCGATCAGTTCGCGGGATATCGGTCGCATCGCTGTCGACAAAGAGGCGCGGGTTAAGTTCGATGCCTATCCGTTCCAGAAGTTCGGAACCGCCTCAGGCACGATCAGGACAATCAGCCGTGACGCCTTCACCTCAACACAGCAGGGCGAAGCCGCCGGTCAACCGGTCGAGCCGTTTTTCAAGGCGCGCGTTCTGTTGACCGACACAAGGCTTCATGCTTCCGGCGAGCCCGTGCGGCTTCTGCCCGGAATGACGGTCTCGACTGAGATCAAGGTGGGCCGCCGCACCGTGATCTCCTACTTCCTGTATCCGTTGTTGCGTGGGCTTGACAGCGCCATCCGCGAACCGTGACAGATCCTGTCTGCGCGAGGGCTATCACTCCACGTGTCGTGTAAAGCCACTCTCGCAAACATGAAACGGCCCACCAACGCGAGCCGTTTCATGTTTTCTCGGAAAAGAAAGGAACAGGTAGCGTTTATGCTACTCGGCGGGGTGGAGACCGGCTGCCGGGAGACTGTCGATGGCTTTTCCGTCGAGCACCTTTGCAAGCTGTTCAGCGTCCAGCTCATTCTCCCAGCGAGCAACAACGATGGTGGCAACTGCGTTGCCGACGAGGTTGGTCAGAGCCCGGCATTCGGACATGAAGCGGTCGATGCCAAGGATGAGCGCCATGCCAGCGACGGGCACGGACGGAACGACCGAGAGCGTGGCGGCGAGCGTAATGAAGCCCGCTCCCGTGATGCCTGCCGCACCCTTGGAGCTCAGCATCGCAACAAGGAGCAGCAGGATCTGGTCGCCCCAGGTGAGATTGATGTCGGTGGCTTGAGCGATGAACAGCGCGGCCAGCGTCATGTAGATGTTCGTGCCGTCGAGGTTGAAGGAATAGCCGGTCGGAATGACGAGGCCGACGACCGAGCGCTTGCAGCCGGCCTTTTCCATCTTGTTCATCAGTCCCGGCAGCGCAGCTTCAGAGGACGAGGTGCCAAGGACGAGCAGCAGTTCTTCCTTGATATAACGCAGCAGCGCCAGGATAGAGAAGCCGTTGTAGCGGGCGACGGCGCCAAGGACAACGATCACGAAGAGCAACGAAGTGATGTAGAAGGTGCCGATCAGCATCGCGAGGTTAGCGATCGAGCCCACACCATATTTGCCGATCGTAAAAGCCATGGCGCCGAAGGCACCGATTGGCGCGGCCTTCATCAGGATAGCGACGAGCTTGAAGATCGGCGCGGTCAGCGCGTTGAGGAAATTGATGACCGGCTCGCCCTTCTCGCCAACCATTGCGAGCGCAATGCCGAACAGCACGGAGAAGAACAGAACCTGGAGGATGTCGCCGTCTGCAAAGGCGCCGACAATCGTTGTCGGGATGATGTTGGTGAGAAAGCCTGTAATGCTTTGCTCATGCGCCTTTTCGGTGTAGGTGGCAACGGCCGTCGGATCGAGCGAAGCCGCATCGATATGCATGCCGGCACCGGGCTGGACCACGTTGGCCACGACAAGGCCGATGACCAGGGCAAGCGTCGAAAAGGTTAGGAAATAGAGCATGGCCTTGCCGGCGACGCGGCCGACCTTCTGCAGGTCGCTCATGCCGGCAATACCCGTTGCCACCGTCAGAAAAATGACCGGCGCGATGATCATCTTGACTAGCTTGATGAAGGCATCGCCGAGCGGCTTCAATTGGGTGCCAAGTTCCGGGTAGAAATGACCAAGAAGGATACCCGCGGCGATCGCCGCGAGAACCTGGACATAGAGATGCTTGTAGAAAGGCGTTTTGCACTGCGGCCGTTCGGCCGCGTCAAATGCTGCAATCATGATTTCCTCCTTCTGGCCCGCCCGGAACGGTGGTTCCGGCCTCCCGGGCCGTGAGCTTCAAGTCCAACGGTCGAGCCGCTGTTGAGGAAATGCTTCGCAATCGCTGTGCCAGTTCTTCATGGTTCTACAACGTATTGAAAATACTCCATTAAAATAATCAGTCGCGATAGTGGCGGGGCGTTTTATGCGAAAATCCGCACGAGTCTTGTTGATAGTTGTGCGAAAACATGCACAACTTCGGCATGGCTGTTTTGGGGCTTCAGTTGTGGGCGCCGTCCGTCCCGCTGCAAACGCGCATTCGCTGGGCGTGGATAGCCCATGCAAGCATGGCTTTGGTCGTAGTCGCCGTCGGATTATGGGCAGGCGGCGAGATCGGTCGGCGGCGGGCAGAGGTGGCGCTCGAGGCCCAAGCGCGCAATGATGCCAGTTTGAATGCAGCGCTGCTGCGTACGGTTCTGGAAAAATACAGAGCGCTTCCCTTTGTGCTTTCCCAGGATAGCGCACTCGCAACAGCGCTGGCTGCAAACGATGCCGGTGCGCTCGACCGGCTCAACCGCAAGCTGGAAACGCTGGCCGCCGGCACGAAGGCCGCGGTCATCTATGTGATTGGAAACGACGGTGTCGCGGTTGCGGCCAGCAATTGGCACGAACAGACGAGCTTCGTCGGCAATGATTATCGCTTCCGCGAATATTTCCAGCGCGCGCTGGCCAAGGGGCAGGCCGAGCACTTTGCACTTGGCAGCGTCAGCAAGAAGCCGGGGCTTTATATTTCGCAGCGTATCGACGGTAGTAACGGCCCGCTTGGCGTGGTCGTCGTCAAAGTCGAATTCGATGACGTTGAAGCGGACTGGAACGCGTCCGGAAAGCCATCCTATGTCGTTGACGAGCGCGGCATCGTCCTTGTTACCAGCATCCCTTCCTGGCGTTTCATGACCGTCGGCGAAATCGCACCAGATCGCCTCGCCAGTATACGCGAAAGCCTTCAGTTCGGTGACGCGCCGTTGCGGCCGCTGCCCTTCCATGTTGTCGGAACCCTCGGTGACAGGCTTGAGCTGAGCCGGATCGTCATGCCGGGCGATGCCGGCGAGACGGCGTTTTTGAATGTCCAGGTTCCGGTTGCGACAACGGCGTGGCAGTTGCAATATCTGGTAACGCTGAAAGCGCCGATAGATGCGGGCATGCGCGAAGCCCGAACGCTGGCGTTGCTTGCCCTTTTGCCGCTTTTGGCGGGAGGTGCTTTCCTGCTGCGTCGGCGTCATTCCCTCGCGATGCGGATATTCCGCGAGCAGCAGGCGCGAGAGGAACTGGAGCGCCGCGTGAGCGAGCGCACGCTTGACCTCAGCCAGACGCGCGACCGGCTGCAGGCGGAAATCATCGACCACAGAAATACCGAACAGAAACTGCAAGGGGTGCAGCAGGATCTGGTGCAAGCCAACAGGCTGGCGATCCTTGGCCAGGTTGCGGCCGGCGTTGCGCATGAAATCAATCAGCCGGTCGCCACCATCCGGGCCTATGCCGACAATGCGCGCGTATTCATCGATCGCGGGCAAATGGGTCCCGCCGGCAAAAACCTGGAAAGTATTGCCGGGCTGACCGAGCGGATCGGTTCGATCACCGAAGAACTGAAGGCATTCGCGCGCAAGGGCCGTGGGGCCGCCGAACCCACCGGCGTGACAGATATCGTCGAGGGTGCGGTGATGTTGCTGCGCAGCCGGTTTGCCGGGCGCATGGATACGCTGGACATCGACTTGCCGGCGGCCAGCCTGATGGTAATGGGAAACCGCATCCGGCTGGAGCAGGTGCTGATCAACCTTCTTCAGAATGCATTGGAGGCGGTGGCGCCGAAGGGCGACAAGGGCCGCGTCGAGATTCGGGTGGCAAGCGATGCGGACGCGGTGACGCTGACCATCGCAGACAACGGACCGGGCATTTCGCCGAAGATACGCGAGGGACTGTTCACGCCGTTCAATACCTCGAAGCAAAGTGGCCTCGGTCTGGGACTGGTCATCTCCAAGGACATCGTCGCCGATTATGGCGGTCGGATGGAGGTATCCAGTGATGCCAGTGGAACCCGATTCATCGTTTATCTGAAGAAGGCATGAGATCATGGACCCGTTGCCGCCAGTCGCTCTCGTCGATGACGACAAGGATCTTCGCCGCGCCACGGCCCAGACACTGGAGTTGGCCGGGTTTGCCGTTTCTGAATTTGGCAGCGCCAAGGCGGCACTTGCCGATCTGTCATCGGACTTTGCCGGTGCCGCCGTGACGGATATTCGCATGCCCGAGATTGATGGATTGCAATTGTTCGCAACGCTGAAGGAGATGGACGCCGACCTGCCGGTCATCCTCATCACCGGCCATGGTGATATTTCAATGGCTGTTCAGGCGATCCAGAACGGCGCCTACGATTTCATCGCCAAGCCTTTCGCAGCCGACCGTCTGGTGCAGAGCGTGCGACGGGCGAGCGAGAAGCGAAGACTGGTGATGGAAAACCGGGCGTTGCGGCAGGCGGCCGAGGACGCGCAGGACAGTCTGCCGCTGATTGGTCAGACACCCGTGATGGAAAACCTGCGAAACATTCTGCGGCACATTGCCGATACCGACGTCGATGTGCTTGTCGCTGGCGAAACCGGCAGTGGCAAGGAGGTTGTCGCCCAGCTTCTGCATCAATGGAGCCGGAGGCGAAGAGGCAATTTCGTGGCGCTCAATTGCGGCGCCTTGCCGGAGACCGTGATCGAGAGTGAATTGTTCGGCCACGAAGCTGGCGCTTTTACCGGCGCGCAAAAGCGCCGACTAGGGCGGATCGAGCATGCGAGCGGCGGCACGTTATTTCTGGACGAGATCGAAAGCATGCCTGTGACCACGCAGGTGAAGATGCTTCGCGTCCTCGAAATGCGCGAAATCACGCCGCTCGGCACAAACGAGGTGCGCCCGGTCGATCTCCGCGTTGTAGCCGCCGCCAAGATCGATCTGGGTGAACCGGACGCGCGCGGCGATTTTCGCGAAGATCTCTATTATCGGCTGAATGTCGTTACGATCTCAATTCCTCCGCTTCGAGAACGTCGCGAGGACATTCCCTTGCTGTTTTCTCATTTTGCCGCCCGTGCCGCGGCACGTTTTCGTCGGAACTTGCCGCCGCTTTCACAGGCCATGCTACGACACCTCTTGTCGCATGCCTGGCCAGGAAATGTTCGCGAGCTTTCCCATTTTGCCGAGCGAGTGGTACTCGGGCTTGAAGGTGGCAGGGAGAATGCGGTTTCCCTCCCAACAACCACTGCCACGCTTCCAGAAAAACTGGAGCAGTACGAAGCGGAGATCATTCGCGAAGCGCTGGCAGTCAATGATGGCGATGTGCGCCGGACGATCGAAGCGCTCGGTATTCCACGAAAGACGTTCTACGACAAACTGCAGCGCCACGGCATTACTCGAAACGGCTATGCCGTGCGCAAATGATGCTGCCGACAGCCAACTCTGCGACCGGCTCGCTCACGTGCGGCAAACCGAAGACGCGCCCGAGCGTGTGTTGCACTTCGCTAGCTGGAGGTGATCGTGTCGCCGTTGCGTGGACGCGTTAGAAAATACTGCTCGTACGCATAGGCGCCATTGCCGGTGAAGCTTCCGAACAGCCCCGACATTATCGTGTTAAGCTTGTATTGGACACGCGTCACGACCATCTGCACATCTTCCTCCTGAAGGTCGTCGGGAATATCGACGGGTGAGGCCTGTCCCGGCGAAAGAGCGGTCGTTCCATAGGCCGATGACCACGCGACCGTCGCATGACCCTTCTTGTCGACGTCCACAATGCAAAGCAGGATGGTGAGGTTGTCGATATCGTATGGCTGCAGGATCGAACTTACCCCGGAAAGAATGCTGGACACGTCCGAGCTGATCCAGGCCGTCTGCATGGAAATCATTTCGCCTGCGGTCGAAGCCATCTGGTTCACCTTCCTGCGGACCGCCAATCCATGGCCGAGGTCGGCCAATCCGGCAAGGAGAACGAGGAGAACCGGAAGCAGGAGCGCGAACTCGACAGCCGATGCCCCATCACGATCCGGCCAAAGCCGCCGCGGCAGGCACAATCTGAAACCACGTGCGAGGAACTTGATCATCGGCGGTCCTTAGAAGGGCTCGTTGCGAAACAACACGGCTGCGCCAAGCACATAGTTGCCATCGACGAATTTCTGGCTCGAGAGCGAATAGAGCGGCACCACGGGCGACCAGGGCAGAAATGCCTGCACCAGAATATAGTCGCTGCCATAGCCGATGTTGAAACGCTCGGTGATAGTGACGTTGCCATCGGAATCGGCGGGCATCAAAGCCGCTGTAGTAGAGATATTACTGACGACGTTTGCCACCACAAGGAGCTTGCTCTCGCAGTTCAGGAGATAGACCATGTCTTCGCAGACGGCTGCCTTGAAGCCCGCAAGCGATGTCGCCTTCTCGACCGCCTGCCCGGTCCTGATGAGCCGGGAGTTCTTGTGCAAAGCGGCGTCGAGGGCGGTATCGACGAAGAACATTGCCGCGAGTTCGAGGATGCCGAAAATAAGCATGAAAAGCGGCAATGCGAGGATCGCGAATTCGATGGCTGCAGCGCCGTTTTGGTCCCGGACGAAGTGGGACAAATGTGGCCGGTAACGCCGCATCATTGTGTCAGCCGCACCGAGGTCAGGTACTGGCTGAAGAGCGTGGAGAGACCTTCGGTGATCTCGTCTTCGGAAGCGGCTGAAATGAAGAGGTCAGGCGAGGAAGCGCAGTCCTGCAAGGCGATGGGGATATAGTCCTGGCGACTGGTGCTGCCGCTGACGCCGCTGTGAAGAGTGCCGCCCCAGACGGAGTCCCAGCGACTCCCTGCCATATTTTGTCCTAGTGTCGCATTGTATCCCCAGTCACTGGGAATAGTCAGATATTCCGTATAAAGAACCGCAATTGTCGCGGTTTTCTTCTGCACCGAAGTGCACCAGTCCGGGTTCAGTGGAGTGACTACTTTTCGAAGGTTGCCAAGGGTTGTTGGGCTGCGAAGCGTCGTCAGATTTTTGTCTTGCAAGACCCAGTTTCGCTCGGATTGCACGCCGTCCGTTAACAGAAGCACGAGTTTCATGGGGCTGGAAGCTGACGATCCGTCACCCCCAGTACCGATCTTGCTGGCGAGTGACGTCAGGGACGTGTCGAAGTACGTGGCTTCTTTTGAGCTGGCACTCGTGAGGCCGCTGTCGTCATCGGACAGCTTCTTGCGAGCCGCGCTGGTTGAATAAGTTGGTGCCAAAACCTCGGAGATATCTTCGCCGAGACTATAGAGACTGACCCTAATCCTCTTGTGGTCCCCGTCGGCTTCATCGACCATGTCGAGCACTTCTTCGACGGCATCGAGCGCAACGTCCGAGCGGAGCTTGACCCCGAGCGCTTTGATATAGTCATAATAGGTCGGTGATAGTGTCGCGCCGGTGGTGTTTTTCTTGACCGGATCAGCGGTACTGTGACAGGCAAATTCGCATTTGAGATTGGCATCACTGCGCAGCATTGCCTGGTCAGCGGATGTCGCGGCAAGAAGCATCGATGCCGACTTGTCGATGACGAAATGAACATCGACATAGGACGTTGCCGGCCCCTTGATGGCGCTGATGACCCCGACCGGGACCGATGTGATATTCGCGATCGTCATGATTGTGGTCGGCACGGTTCCTATCGCGGTAGCCGTGATGGTGTGGTTCGTGTGGTCGATCGTGACGCCGGTGAGATCGTAGCTGGAGTCGCTCTTGTCCGCCTGGGCTTCGAACCAATCGATGACCTTTTGCTCGAGCTTTTCCTCATCGTAAGTGTCGATCTGCTTGATGGCGGCGACCAGGGCAGCGTCGAGATCGGCCTGCATCTTGCTTTGAACGTTGTATGCGCGGGTGTAGTCCAGGCTTGCCCCAACACCGAGAATCATCGGCACGGCGCAGATTGCAGCCGAGATGGCGACATTGCCCCGCCTGTCGGCGTTCATCGACTTCATCCATGAAGCGAGGCGGCTGCAACCAGAGGCAAGAGCGGATTTCATTATGCCGGGGACCTTTCAGCGTGTTGAAAGCCGATGATCCACGATGAAGCTTATTCATCAGTCAATGATGATATGCTCATTCTGGCCAGATAGCGCAGCAGTATCCGGTCCGCGCAAAAAAACATGCTCAATCGCCGTTTCTGCTGTCGCTCTTGTGCTTGCGAGCAACCCTGGCAGATTCTGAACGCATTGTTCCGAGGCTTTCTTGCCCGATTGAGAGCGAAGGCGGCCGTTCCCTCTCTTTGGCATGTTTTTCGCTTATAATGGATATAATCTGCGCGAATGGGCTGATGCTGGAGCAGATAACGTGCGCGCGGCTATATTAATCTCAACTTAATTATATGATAATTGAGGTTTGCGGCCTGCATCTATGTGTTCCGCTTCGTAGCCTGTCGCTCGAGTTCTCACGGGGCTCGTTCTTTTTTGGAGCCCTGATGAGGTACGTTACTCACTCTGTCTTCCGAATCGTGGAAGCTGATGCTGACGAAATGTCGGAGCACTATGCAAGGACATTATCCCCCGCCAGGGTGGAACCCCTGAAACCGCGCCAACGAATTTCCGTCGAAGATGGGCACTACGCAACCGGGCGCTATGGCGTGTGGAACGGGAGATGCCATTCCGGCATGAAGGTGGCGCTCGCCAATGCACCCGAGTCGTACGTTCTCTATCTCCCGGTCTCAGGCGCCATGGAGATAGACGTCGGCCAAACCCGCATCACATCGACGCCGACGACAGGTTTTCTGGGTGACATGTCGCAATTTGAAAAGCTGGTCCTGCACGAGGACCGGAGCCATATCGGCATGGCATTCGAAAAATCGGCGATGATCCAGCAACTGAGTGAGCTGTTGGATGGGCCTGTCACGGACAATATTGAATTCTCCGGCACCATTGACCTTACGACGGTGAAGGGTGCGCGGTTGGCCGCGCTTGGGAAATTTGTCTGGAATTGTCTCGACGTCGATGACGCAGAACATCTCTCGGCGGCTGCCATCGAACGTCTCTTCCAGACGATGATGATCGTGCTTCTGGAGGTGGTCCCCAACAATTATTGGCCGCGGCTGACACGGCCGGTTTCACCGGCCGTCCCGCGACGATTGAAAAGAGCGATCGAATATATGTATGCCAACATATCGCGTTCGATAACCGTCGCCGATATTGCGCGCGAAGCCGGCACGAGCGTGCGGGCATTGCAGGCTTCCTTTCAGCAGTTCAAGGACACCACGCCCTTGAACTATTTGCGAACGATCCGCCTCGAAGGCGCTCGCAAAGCCCTGGCGGACGGTGCCAATTCGCTACCTGTTGCCGATATTGCCCGGAACTGGGGCTTTTCCCATATGGGCCGCTTTGCGGCAGCCTACCATCAAGCCTTCGGGGAAACGCCATCTGAGACAGCCAAGATGCGCTGGAACGACGCCAGACAGCGCAGCATGAAAGACTAAGGGGAAGCTGGCGATCTGTGCGCGTCGATCACGGTGCAACGGCTGGCCACAGGATTGCAGCGAGATGGCTGCAACGGACTTGGGGCGTCGAGGCTGCCTAAAGTTGAAACCGCCCATCGAAGTCACGTGATCGATGGGCGGGCATTGCAGCCATCATGGCCGCAGCGTAACCGCATGAGATTGCCGCGGCAAATGTCAAACCTCAATGCGGGAGCGGCAATTATTGTTTCACTTACTTTCCGGCGGAGGTGGTATAAAAACGGCGCTATTTGGCTTTCGGCCTTTTCAACGCAGCATAACAACCTCGCGCTGGCGCTGCTGCGCCGCCTAAGGCGAGATGTGGTTGTTGGGGAAATCGGCAACGACGCCGATCGATTCATGCTTCTGCTATCTGCGATGGCATGGCCATGGACTGGGCACTAACCTCGCCCTCGATAAGCATTGCGACCAAGCCGACCGCAGCGATCGAGCCCGCTGGGATCAACGCTTGCGAATGGAAACTTTGAGAAGGACGTGGCTTCCCAGATAGGCACAGTGCATGCGTTTTCCGGCCATCCACGCGCCGGTCGGTGGAGACCATGGCGATCTCTCCCATGGAGCCAAACCGCTTTCGGTCCAAACCTTCGCAACCGGCCAATCGTGATTGGACTTATTCCCTCGTCGGAGTCACGCTGCAGAAGGAAGAAAGGCCGCAGCATCAATCGTTCAATGGAGGGCGACATGAAGCATCATGAATTCGATCAACTTCAGAATCTTGCTAGAATCAACCAAGACTATCCGCATCAAGCGATGCCGCGCGATAAGCGTCTCCAACGCTGGGCGGAGCTCCTCGAAGCAGAGCCACAGAGGCTCCTCTCTACGCTGCACGAAACCGAATATCAGCCGCGTGCGGTGCGTGCTGCCTTGCACTGCGACAACTCGGCGATTTCGGTCGCCTTTAACGATCCTGTTCTTCGCGCAGCCGGGATGAAAAACGACACTTACGGAGAAGCGAAACGGTTTTTCGAACTGTCCGACAGGCAATTGCACAAAATCGTCTGCTACTGCCATTTCGGCGCGACGGTCAGCGCTCAGACGACCGCCAGCTATATCAGGGCAAAGCATGTTGACAGGCCGGACGGCTTTTTTGCCCGTCTGCGTGCGATGTTCGTTGGATGATGCGCAAGTGCCGTTATCGCCTTGTCCGGCGATAGGGGCAGAATGCAGAAAACCAATATTGATGTCGCTTCGATCGGAAGCGACCCCCTCGCTTGGCAAGTCGCTGCGTGAATGCCGCTTCACCAGCGACAAGCGGCAGTGCGCTTCCAATCGGCTGCTTCGAAAAAGCGTGGGGTATCAAATCTTTGTCATATTTGGCGAGGCTCTCCCTATTCGCTTTGCCTGAAATTGCGGATTCGATCGAACAGAACGGCAAGCACGATGGCACCGCCGATGAAGGTGCCTTGCCAGAAGGCGTTGATGCCCAGCAGGCCGAGACTGTTGCGGATCACCTCAATCAATGCTGCCCCGATCAACGCGCCAGAGGCGGTGCCAACGCCGCCGGCCAGATTGGCGCCACCGATGACGGCGGCGGCGATGACCTGGAGTTCCATTCCAGCACCGATGTTGGTAGTGACGGCGCCGAGCCAGCCGGTTTGAATGATGCCGGCGACCCCGGCAGACAGCGCGGAAATCATGTAGACCGCAACCTTTATCCCTTGCACGGGAACGCCCGTGAGCGTGGCCGCATGCTCATTGCCGCCGATGGCGAAGACGTAGCGGCCAAATTTCGTCCAGCGCAGCACGAAGCCGGTGAAAAGGGCGAGCACGATCATGTAGAGAACCGGGTTTGCGATCCCGAAGAACCACGCGCCGCCGCCCAGCGCCAGCAATCTATCGTGATCCGGTCCGAACTGGAAAACGACGGTATTATTGGACGCGACCATTGCCAGGCTGCGCGCGATCGAGAGCATGCCGAGCGTAACGACGAATGGCGGGAAGCCCAGATAGGCGATCAGTACACCGTTGAACGCTCCGACCACGAGAGCCGTACCGATCGAAGCGGCGATGCCTACCTCGATGCTGTAGCCGGCATGCATGACCACCGCGAGCACCATACTGCACAGGCAAAGCACCGATCCCACCGACAAGTCGATCCCGCCGGTAATGATGACGATCGTCATGCCGAGCGCAATGATCGCAACAAAAGTGACGTTGCGTGTGATGTTGTAAAGGTTCTTCGCCGTGGCAAAGGAGTCGGTGGCGAAGGAGAGGAAAATACAGGCGAGGATGACGGAGAGCAGGATCCAGACCGTCTGACTGCCAAGTATCGCACCAAGCCAGTTCTGCTGCTTCTGTTTGATCGTCTGATCAAGGGTGGTTGTCATCGTCGACCTTCGTTTCAGCGGGAACCGCTAGGCTGCTTTATTCATACCTGTTCGATCGCGCCCGTAATGAGCCCTGTCACTTCCTCAGGCGAACTTGCCGCAATAGGCTTGTCGGCGACCTTCCTGCCGCGCCGCATCACGATGACCCGGTCGGCGACGTCAAAGACGTCCGGCATGCGGTGACTGATCAGCACGACTGCGATGCCCCGTTCGCGCAAGTGGCGGATCAGGTTGAGCACTTCCGCCACCTGCCGCACCGAGATGGCCGCGGTCGGCTCATCCATGAGCACGATCTTCGCTTCGGAGAGCATAGTGCGGGCGATCGCGACCGCCTGTCGCTGGCCGCCCGACATCTGTTTGACGAGGTCGCGCGGGCGCGTCTCCGACTTTAACTCCTTAAAGATCTCGCCGGCGCGCCGGTACATTGACTTGTAGTCCAGAACCTTCAGAGGCCCGACGCCGCGGCGCAACTCGCGACCGAGAAATACGTTCGCGGCCGCCGTCAGATTATTGCATAATGCTAGATCCTGGTGAACAATCTCGATGCCATGCTGGCGCGCTTCCACCGGGCGGTGAAGGGCGAGCTCCCGACCATCCATAAGCATGGTTCCATGGCTCGGACGGAAATTACCGGCGATCATCTTGACCAGGGTGGACTTGCCAGCTCCGTTGTCTCCCATGAGGCCGACCACCTGCCCCGCCTCAAGGGCAAACGAAACATCATTGACAGCCTGGATGGCCCCGAAATGTTTGGAGATGTTGGTGAGTTCGAGAACTGCCACCACCCTTCTGACCTCCCAGGCTCGCCGGCGTGCGACCGCCTCGAACCGTGATACTTGGACGCGAGCCGTCGCGCATCGCTTACCCGATTTTCGCACGGGAGAGGCGATGCCATGCATTTATGCAAAACCCCGCGGCGGCGTCAATCAATTGTACTATGGAACCAACTATATCTCATTATATCTCATTTGTAGTATAAATACCCGTTGACGCGCGCAGCGCGCCGATATTAGCTGATTCTGGGAGGAGAGCATGCTTATCCTTGTTACCGGTGCCACGGGCAAGGTCGGGCGGCACTTCATTGCTGGGCTGCTTGACGATCCGCGATTTTCGAATGCGCGCATACGTGCCCTTTGTCACAATCGGTTGTGCGATAAGGCCGACCGAATTGACGTGATTCGCGGCTCCCTCGCCGATCGAGCTGTCGCGACCGCGGCAGTTGCCGGCGTTACGCATGTCGTCCACCTCGCGACCTGCAAGGAAACGCCTGACGATGTCATGGATGTCACCGTCAAGGGCCTCTTCTGGCTCCTTGAGGCGTTCCGGGTCAGCGCCACTGCGCGCCAGTTCATCCTCATTGGCGGCGATGCTGGGATTGGTCATTTCTATTATCACCATGACGGTCCTATCACGGAGAGCGTGCGCCATAGCGCCTATCCGGGAAGCTACGCCCTGTCCAAAGTCCTGGAAGAGGTGATGCTGGAGCAGTTCGGCATCCAGTATGACCTCAACGGTTGTTGCCTGCGTGCACCGTGGATCATGGAAAAGGATGATTTCAAATTTACGCTGTCTTTCGACGACGACGTGTTCGGCGGGCCAGACTGGAAAACGCTTGTCCCGGAGGCTGATGCAAAGCGCTATGCCGCAAGAGGCACAGTGCCGCTCCTGCGAGACGCCGATGGGCGGCCGTTGAAGCGCAACTTCGTGCATGTCGCCGATCTTGTGAGCGCCATATTGGCGACGATCGACAATCCGCGCACGAAGCGGCA
The DNA here is from genome assembly GCA_900474095.1 of Hyphomicrobiales bacterium. Taxonomy (GTDB): domain Bacteria; phylum Pseudomonadota; class Alphaproteobacteria; order Rhizobiales; family Rhizobiaceae; genus Pararhizobium. The sequence continues at coordinate 29,205 of UCOA01000005.1, forward strand.
GCTTTTCAACATCTGCATGGATCGGCCGGTCGACTATGGCGACGTCGCCGGCTATCTCAGCCGCACGCGCGGTCTCGGTTCCGTCGACATACCGAGCCAGTTCCATTCGAACTGGATGGATAACAGCAAGGCCAAGTACCTGCTGAACTGGCGACCCGACTACGATCTGGAATTGCTAATCGACTCGGCTTGGAAATACGAGCGCTCAAAGAATGACCCTCGCATCGTCTGGTATCCGGGTTGATGTGTGGCGGGCACGCCGTGTCCGTCTGTTTAACGGGAGGAATCTATGAGGAAGATATTATTGCTTGGCGTCGCGGTTTTGGCTCTCGGCGCGGGAGAAGCGTTGGCCAAGAAGCAGCTTGTCATCGTCGTGAAAGGCCTCGACAACCCTTTCTTCGAGGCAATCAACCAAGGTTGCCAGAAATGGAACAAGGAAAACCCGGACTCGGAATATGAATGCTTCTACACGGGCCCCGCATCGACCTCAGATGAGGCCGGCGAAGCGCAGATCGTCCAAGACATGCTGGGCAAGGCGGACACTGCGGCGATCGCCATATCGCCCTCCAACGCCAAGCTGATCGCCCAGACGCTGAAAACCGCCAATCCGACCGTTCCAGTGATGACGCTGGATGCCGATCTTGCTGCGGAGGATTCGGCGCTGCGCAAGACCTATCTCGGTACTGACAACTACCTGATGGGCGCACGCATTGGCGACTACATCAAGAAGGCCAAACCGAACGGCGGCAAGATATGCACGATCGAGGGCAATCCGGGTGCCGACAATATCCTGCGCCGCGCCCAGGGCATGCGAGACACGTTGACCGGACAGAAGGGGTTGACAGAACTGAAGGGCGAAGGCGGTTGGACAGAAGTCGCCGGCTGCCCGGTCTTCACCAATGACGACGGCGCAAAGGGCGTCCAGGCAATGACCGACATTCTCGCCGCCAATCCCGATCTCGACGCCTTCGGCATCATGGGCGGCTGGCCGCTGTTCGGCGCACCGCAGCCGTATCGCGATCTTTTCAAGCCGATGGCGGAAAAGATCGCCAGCAACGAGTTCGTCATTGGCGCCGCCGATACGATCGGTGATGAAGTGGCGATCGCGCGTGAAGGCCTGGTGACGGCACTTGTCGGCCAGCGACCCTTCGAAATGGGCTACAAGGCGCCCTCGGTGATGTTGGACCTGATCGCCGGCAAGCCGGTTGAAGATCCGGTGTTCACGGGTCTTGATGAATGCACCAAGGATACAGTCGATACCTGCATCCAGAAGTAATCACAGCCGTTCGGGGCGCCCAGCTATGGGCGCTCCGAACTGCCATTACATGATGTGCACTGCATACCGGCTGAGGCACCCTTGGTCCGGGGCACCACAGCAAGGCCGATGCCGCCACCGGCACTGTTTGACGAAGGCGGTTTTGCCCTCAAGTCCGCCGAATGCCAGGATTGCTCGTCGATCTGCGCGCGACCCCGGATGCTCCCCCGATGCGTCTGTGTGAAACTGGAAGAAGGCGTGCATGACATTGGAGACGGAGGCATTGCTCAGGCGGCCTTCTTGCCGGCTATACGAGCACTGCCCATTTCGACCGTGTTCAAACGGCAATACGGGTTTTTGCCCAAGGAGACGAGAAGGGTCTGAGGCGCGGTTAGGTCTTGATAACGAACTCTGATGGAATCACGCCGGAGGCAACTGGCTCGGTCTCGACGCTGGAAACGGACGCACCGATCGGCCCGTTCCAAAACTGCTTCAAGATGGTGGCGACCGCGCTATCCGGTCCGGCGACCAAAGCTGTCACAGATCCGTCGGCTTCGTTGCGGACCCAGCCGGTCAGGCCGAGCCGTTGCGCCTGAGTACGCGTCCAGATGCGGAAGCTGACGCCCTGTACTCTTCCGGATATGTGCACAAGTGCCGCCGTGCGATCATCCGTCATCACTGTCTCCATCAACGTGACCATCGTCAATCTGGAACATTCGGGGGTGAATGCAAGCATGTTTTCATCATGCAAGACAGACGGGAAAGTGACATGCGTCAGGCGAGTATCTCGCGAATGCCGAAGACTGCACGTTCGGTGCTGGTTTCCAACGGGGTTTCGGCAATGCGTCAGCGGACAGCCCGCATTATCCGTATGCGAAATTCGCCAAGGTTCGTCTTTCGTCCGTCCCCGGTCTTGGCGAGGATTCCCATAGGGATGACGTCACGATGGTTCGCTGGGCTAGTTGTGGCGGACGCACAATGCCGGGGTGGGCACTGATGTCTGGTCAATCGTTTTCGTGGAATATCTCGTTGATAATTGCAAGTCCACGCTGGCCATCCCGATTGCCGATCGCAGCCAGAGCTTCGAAGATGCGGCGTGCGTCGCCATAGCGCTTCATCTTAAGATAGGCATATCCTCTCAAGGCAAGCAGATCCGTTCTTTCCGGGGTGATCTGGTTTAACTGATCAAGGGCAAGCAAGGTTTCCCGCGGGCGGCCCGCGTCGAAGGCGGCGACGGCTTTGTCGGCCAGGATGGCCTTCTGCAGCTCTAGGGCACGTTCGCGTTTTTGCGGGGACTTGACCGCCGAGACCGCCGCCTTGCTCGCCAATCCGGCACGTAGATAGGCCAGGCTTTGGCCATAGGCGGCGTCCTCGCGCGTTTTGGGAGATCCGAGCAGCGCAACCTCGAAGGCTGCTGCTGCTTCCAACGGCCTGTTCAGTTCCATCAGGCACCAGCCGCGCGCCAGCGCTGCGTCGGGCGACAGCGTCTCGGGATTGATCGTGGTCCTGCAGCCGCGGGCGGTTGCGACACTCATGCGTTCGCGTGGGCGGACGATGACATCCGGGGTTTCCCTGTAGTCCTGAGGTTCGTCCGAAACGGCAGTCGCTTGCGCGGGCGGGCGGATCTTGCGCCGGACGGTTACCGTTTCGCCGGGAACCGGCAATTGTTCCGTGGTGGCTGCGGACGCGTCTTTCTCTTCGCCAAGCCTGGCAATGCGCTCCGACCTTCCGGCCCAGAGACGCTGGATTTCAGCAACGCCCTTCCTATCGTCCAATTGCAGATAGGTCACCGCCAGCCCGTAGGCGGAAGGCTCGTCGTCGAGCTTCCAGCCAAGCGCTGTCTTGAACCATTGCACCGCCGTCTGCGGCTGATGCAAGGCACGGGCATACCAGCCGAACTGCTGGGCCGTTGCGGCGTTGCGCGATTTGATTACCTCTGCGGCGATCCGCTTGAGGACTTCGGCCGTGATTGAAATCGGCGGATCGATCGCAAGCAGGTTTGCAGTTGCGGCCAGATATACCGACTTCGCCTCCGTGGAGGCGTCGCGCCAGCGATACATCACATTCTCGGCCTCGAGAGGCGCGTTGCGATCGATCAGGGTCAGTGCCAGACCCTGCGAGGCGGACGCGGAATCTTCCTTGTCACGGGCGCGCCGGAACCATTTTTCGGCGGCTTCCATGTCGCCGCGCGGCAGATAGTACCACCCGAGCAATAAGGCGTCAGAAGCAAGGCCGCCGGTCTCTGCAAGTCGCTCGACGCGCGAGACATATTGCGGCGGCACGACAATCTTTCCGTCAGCATTGGCTTCGGCGACGAACCGGCGGGCCAGATCATCGCGAATGCTGTCGAATTCCCGCGTGCCATCTGGCGCCGCCTTCTCCTTGGCAAGAAGTTCCTCAACGGTTCTGGAGGGCAGAAGATCGGCTGCCTTCTGGATCGTAGCGAGGCGCTCGGCGGCGTTCTGGCAATTGTTAAGGATATAGCTATAGGCGTCCGTCGCCCGTTGTACCTTGTCCGTCCAGTAAAGTGCCTCGGCAACACGCCACAGGACATCGACCTCGCTGCAGGTCAGCAGGCTGGACGTCTCGGCGCCGATGCGCACAACCGTTTCGTATTGCTTGAGATCGGATGCATTGATCAGGCGCAGTCGCGCCTCTGCCACGCCCAATCGATCGAGCAAATCCGCAGGCGCCTGCCATGCGGGTTCCGCGGCCTGTCGCTCGGCGATCGCCTTGCGGACCTCGGCGTAGCGTGCCTGCGAATAAAGCTGCCACATCGTCTCCAACTGCTTGTCCTCGTTCTGAGGAATGGCCAGCGGATCTTTCGGTGGAGTCCAATCGGGGTAGAGCGCTTTCAGACGCGAAATTTCTGCCTGCAGCCTTGCGGCATCGCCCTGGCTTGCGAAGTAGCGGAGTGCACTTTCATCAACTGTCGAAGCTGTCGCCGCCGTGACCATGGTATCGAGTGATGGCTCTGAAGGGCGTTTGATCTCCTGAAACACCGGCGCTCTTTCACCGACGGCCTGAAACGCTGGTTGTTGCTGGGACAGTCGCGATGATCGCGCGGCGAGGTCATCTTCGTTTGCCGGCGAAACGGACTGGATCACATGTTTCACATAGTCGGGCTTTTTCATGCCGACGATGCCGACGGCCGCGATGATCGCTGACAGTGCGATAAAGGACGGCTTCATAAGCACTCCGGATGCTTGGCAGCAACAAAAGATAACCCCAGTAAGTGGAGCGTCGAAGGGTAATACAGCGTTGGCGTGAATTGTTTTACATCCGCCGGCAACACCGTCTTGTCCACCACACAGGCCAGAATATGGTTAACAATTCGATAACCCGGGTCGGAGAGATTGGTCCTGGTTGTGCCGGAATGTAAATCCACGGTTGTGATTGCATCATTCACGCCTGACGTGGCTTGCCGAAGCCGTAAAAGCAATTGCCGGTCGGTCACGCCACCGCGAGCGAGATAAAGGGGTATACGCAGCGCGTTGTAACCGTATTCCGCCGGAAAACCGGACGCCGGTTTGGGGGAAGGTTTCAGCGAAACCCAGTCGGCGGGCAGTTGTTTCGGACCGAAACGAAGTTCTTTGATCAGCGCGATGCCGTCGTCGCGCAGCTTTCCCCAGGCTGGAGACGGCGCCATTTGATCGAGAACCGGAAAGGCCTCGAAAATCCAATAGGACGGGTTGATGACCGGGCCGTCTTCGCGGTCGCTGGCGGAAAATCCCGCGGCTCCCGGTAGAAGCAGCATTCGGCCGTTGTTTTGAAAGACGGTCCTTGCAAGAATGGCTCGGGCGATTGTTGCCCCGGCCGTCGTATAGTCCCTGCGGCTCCACTGTTGGCCGGCAAGGCCAAGCGCATAGGCAATCAGGATATCGCCATCGGACGCGTTGTTGATGTCGGTTACATGCGGCTTCGTGCCGGGGCTCCATTTCCAGGCGGCGAGGCCATCATCACGCAGGAGAAGCTCCGTCCGCGTGAAAGTCCAGATCAAGGCGAAATCTGCCTGACTGCCCGCAAGGACCGACAGCAGCAGGCCGTAGCCCTGGCCTTCGCTGTGGCTGATATTGCCGTTGCCGTCGTCGATGATCCGACCGCCGGGATCGAGAAATTTGGTCTTGTAAGCCTGCCAGGCTTCGGTGGTGATCATCGGCTGTTGTGCCTCGGCCGGAACGGTCTGCAGGCTGAGGTAGAAAATGCCTGCGAGGAGCGCTGCAAGCAGTTTTCTCATCATTCCCGCCGCCCGAGATTATTGAGCATCATGGCAGTTACAAGCCCCAGCAGAACGCTGAGTGCCGTCAGTAGCACGGCGTAGGTCAAGATGTTGGTCGAAAGCCAGTTGGCGGCTATCAGCCGGTAGTTAGAAAGGGACGCCGGCTCTGTCTCGATGAAGTCGAAGTCGTTGATCGGCACGGTCTCGACCGTTTTGGTGCCGCGTTGGTAGGTCGTGATATGGCCGGCAAGCTGCCTCCAGGTGTCCTGCGTGCTCAGGGCCTGCATGCCTTCGTGCAGGTCTTTTCCTGTCGGTGCAGCGACCAGGGACCATGTGCCGCTGCCATCGGGGCTGGCGCCTTGGGCGACCAGCAATGACGTCTCCGTCGAGGGCATGAAGCTGCTCTCCGATACCGGCGCGAATCGCAAAGAGGAAAGGGAAATGTCGAAGTTCCGTTTAACCCAGTCCTCGAACGCAGTGATCCAGCTTGCGAAGACGCCGCCACGCAATTTCTCCCGCCACGCGTCGAGGGCGGCCTCGGTACTGACGGTACCCGCCTGGCCACCTGGATCGGATCCCCATGTCGTACGGCTTGCCTCGGCAATATTCATCTGCGTCAGGACTGACTGCGGCATTTGCGAAAGCGCACCGATGAAGATCGCGCTTCGGCTGCCGATCAGTGCTGGAGACGCCACCGTCTCGAGAGGGATTGGGTGACCGGCGCCGGCGGCCAATCGTCCGAGAAACGTCGCTGAAGCCGATAGCGTATCGGCATCGATGCGATCCAGGTAGAGGCGGATAGGCTCCAGGCTTCTACCATAGGGAAACCCCGTCCCGGCGGACGCCGCAAGGTTGGGCAATTGCGCGATGCGGGCGAAGTCGGGCATGTGGAATTCCGAGCTGTCGAACAGCGCAAAGCGTGGCGTTTCCAAACCGGTTGTGCCGGGTGCGCAAAGCTTGTCGTCCTCGGTTTCGAGATTGGCCTCAATTCTAATTGTGTTCACGCCAGGGCGAAAATGCCGCATCGTCACATTGATCGGCAAATGCCTGAGAATACCGCCGCCGGACGAGGCGATCGGCACCGTCGAGGCGATGTTTCCATTGACATAGACGTCGATGTGGCTGCCGGGCAAGACGGTCGGAGAATAGGCGGCGTCCAGAAGGATGACTGCTTCGCCATATCCATTGGCATAGAAATCCGCAGGAACGCCAATGATGAAATCTGTACGAAACCGCCGCCCAGAAAATTCCTCGGTCTTGAAACCGAGTTGGGAGAAACGCAATCGGGTATCGGAGTAAAGGAAAGGCGCATCGGGAGAGCGCCACCGTTGTGTCGTTATGACGTCGCGGCGGATCGCCGGACCGGCGATATCGGTGGGGGCAACGACGCTTTCTATTGCCGTGCCGATTGCCTGCCATGTGGGTCCGCTGACGGCTAGAACCGAGGAGCCGGTTGCCGGATCTGCGACAAAGCCCGCGATCGGCTCGGAGCTGGCGCTGCCGGGCAAGGAGGCAAGGAGCGGCTGAAGCTCGGCGGAGGTGCCGACGAGCACCGTCAGTTCGCCCGACTTTTTTCCGGCAGTGCCGCGCGTGTTGAACGTGAAGGATTGGTTCGGCATATCGGCGAAAACGGCTAGACCCTGGGCAAGCCGCATCAATGGTATCGTCGTGCTGGGCTGCTCCAGCGCCGGTACGACGAAATTGATCCGGGTGAGGCCATTATCGTCGACGCCGATTGCCCGGATATCGTCGAGGCTTTCTAGGCGCTGCGCGTCGCTGCCCGAAAAGCTGAGATAGGTCCTTTCCGCATTGACGTTCGACCAGAGCTGATAGGTCGATTCGATCGTGCAGTCGGTGCGGTGACGCTGATCTGCACGCAGCCGGATCAGGTTCGATCCAGGTTTCAACAGGTCCTTTGGAAGTTCGAAGCTCAAGTCCGATACGGTATCAGCAGAACGAACCGCTTCACTGGCGATCTTCGTATCATTGATCTCGACCAGAAGGCGGGATACCTCCGGCGCAACGAAAATCGAATTCTGATAGCCGAGATTGAGTTTTGCCCCTGTGGCTGCTTGTTGCGGTGTCAGATAGAACGTCCAGGCCCGATCTTCGAATTCACCGCTTAGATCCAGGCTGCCGCTGGGAAGAAGGTATCGCTTAAAGGCTTCGGTTTCACCGGGTTGGGCAGTCGGTGTGACGACCACAGGCTGCGAGACCGCTCCATTCCCTGTCTGCTCTTCAGCCGCTGGCCGCTCCGGCGTCATGTCGAATGGCGCTTGCGCACGAAGCGGGAAGCTCTGTAGCGCCAGGATGATCAAAGCCAGATGGACGGACTTCATCATCTTTTTGCCTCCGCAGCCGTACGGGCCTTGTCCCTCGCACCCGGACTTGTGAAGAAATAGATGAGGCCACGGCTCGTCTGATAAAAGGCAAGGCCGAGGAACCAGATCGTTCCCCGCAGCAAACCGGGATTGCCACGGCGCGACATCTGGAACTGAGTCCATTGCTGCGAATTTGCAAAAATTAGATCGGCGATGAGGCTGTGGTCACGTGCTGCCTCCGGTAGATAAAGGCAGCCGACCGTGACGATATCTCCGGCAACCTGCGTGTTGCGGACCGCAACCGGGAGAATTTCCTCCTTACCGCTGCTGTATGGCGTGAAACGGATCAGACCGCGCTTGTTCAACGGGAGCGTTTCCAGGTTCTTCGCATAGACGTTGACGCGGGCGCCGTTGACGGAAACATTGTCGATGGTGGCTGGATACCATTGCTCGTCAAGCCCGAATTCACATCGGCGCGTGACCTTGACCCTTCGGGTTGCGGTCAACTCGCCGCGTTCGGAAACGACACCAAGCGCACATCCGGCGAGAAGAAGGTTGAGCAGGTTCCAGCCGCCAACAACCAGGGTGACGTCCGCCTTGTACGGCTCGGTGTAGACGCGATAGGCCGTTATGGCGACGGCGAGCAGCAACACGCCGAAGATGAAAAAGAATGGCCGGCTGATTTCGGACAGGCGACTGACGAGAACGGTTTCGTCCTTGGCCGTCACCTTGAAGCTCGGCTTTCTGGGGTTGATGATGGCGGAGACGACGGCCGGCAACAGATGGATCGTCTGGACATATTCGTAAAGCTCGGAGATCCAAGGCCAGCGGAACGATCCATAGAGATAATTCTGCATCATCAGGTTCACGAGCATGTAGGCAAGCGTGTAGCCGAGGAACTCGCCGCCGGATGCCGTGAAGATTTCCAGATCAAAGAAAAGGTAGCAGAGCGGCGCAAAGAGGAAGATCGCGCGGGGAAAGGGGAAGAGCCAGAACAGGGTTGATGACATGTAGCAGAGGCGCTGCGGGATCGTCAGGCCGCGCTTCAAGAGCGGAAAGCGGAAGCGCAGGATCTGCATCATGCCCTGCGCCCAGCGGCTGCGCTGGCCGATGAAGCTAGCAAATGTCGCAGGCTGCAGCCCGGCAATCAGCGGCCGGTCGACATAGACGCTGTTCCAGCCGCTCGCATGCAGAGCGATCGCGGTTTCGCAATCCTCCGTGATGCTGACACCGCTGAAACCGCCGGCCTGGTCGAGCGCCTGCCGTCGCAACACGGCTGCCGAGCCGCAGAAGAACGAGGCATTCCATTTGTCGAGGCCGCGCTGGATGATGCCGTAGAACATCTCGTTCTCGCTCGGCATTCGTTCGAAGGTTCGCAGATTGCGCTCGACCGGGTCCGGGTTGAGAAAGAAATGCGGTGTCTGGACGAGGAAGAGCTTCGGATCGTCCTCGAAATAACCGACGGTCTCCAGCAGGAAATCCCGTGTCGGTGCGTGGTCGGCATCAAAGACCGCGATCAATTCGCCCTTGGAATGCTGCATGCCGTTGTTGAGGTTGCCGGCCTTGGCATGTTCGTTCCGATCGCGGGTCAGATAGCGCACGTCGAGATCGCCGCAGAGGATCTGCAGTTCTTGATGCCGGGCCTTGGCCATCTGGTCTTCAAGGAGATTTGGCGATGTTCGTTTCTGCAGCGTGCCGCCGTCATCGAGAAGCCAGACGGTCAACTTGTCGCCCGGATAGTCCATGGCTTTCGCCGCCGCCAGTGTGTTCGCCAGAAGTTCGGCATCTTCGTTGTAGGTCGGAACAAAGACGTCAACGCTGGGATACTTGCCTTCTGATGCTGCGCGGGAGGGGCGCGGCGGCAGGGGCATCGAGACAACGAACAGGCTGAGCGCCAACATCATGACGCTGTACATTTCGGCCAGGTAAAGCAGGAAGCCGGGGATGAAGTTTTCGAGCTGGTTGAACGGTGGCAGCGTGCTGGTCGTGCGCCAGTAAACGTAGCGCATGATAATGGCCGTACCGAAAGCAAGGGCGATCAGGCGCCATGTCCCTTCCGCGCGCAGGATCTTGATCACGGCCATGAAAGTGACGACGGCAATGCTGGCAATCAACTGGGTCTGGAGATTGATAGGCAACGTCACCAGCGCGATCACTCCAAGGGAAGTGATGGCCCAGAAAAGGATAATACCAGCCTTCATGGCTACTGCCTTTCAGGAGACCACCGGGCAGTGTTGCCGGCGGAAGCCCTTAAAATGCCACGGTCAACTCGAACTGCGATCGGTAATCCGGATGAGGCCGAACTATTTGCACTGCGTGGCGCCTTCAGACTGTGTCATGCAGTCCGGAGAAGGAACAACGACGGCTCCTATATCCGTGCCCGCTGGTAAAGGAATGGTTTCTTCCAAAGTCGCTTGTTTCACTGGCTCCACTTTTTCGATGGTGCGGACGGCCTGCTTCTGTCGCAAAGCAGGGAGCGGCCTCATATCTTTCACAGCAGCGGTTGGTGAACCACGCAGGTCTTCGCTTTTCGGATAGATAGGGTTTCCCGTGCGGCCCAATGTCGGATCGACGCTTGCTGGTTCGCCGTAAGGGTTCCACCCACGCGCGTTAAAAGCGGCGCGTATGGTATATCCGTACATCGTGCTGAGCAGTTTCTCCTCGCTCGCACCCTCTTCGCAAAGGCGCAGGCGGACCTGGATCGTGCCGCGGTTCTGGAAGACTGTCCTTGCTTCTTCGGGCGAACGGATCTGCTGCCACGCATAGAGACAGGCATCGTTGCCGTGACCGCGGCCGTATGCGTAGCTGAAGGGGCCGTAGTTGTTCTGCAGGTAGAGCGGTGACTGGGTAAGCCCGATGCCGGGAAGCTCGCGGCGCATTTCCTTGGCAATCTCGCTCGCCCTGATGGAGGAGTAGCCGAGCCCCTTCTGTCCATCCATATGCAATCCGACCGGTCCGAACAATTGAACGCGAAGGACATTCTGGCCCGGTGTGGATGCGGACGTAAACAGGAATATGTCCTGTTGGGTGCTATCGCTGAAACGGTGCTCGACGATATTGACGATCGCCGGCCCGCTTGGCGGCGGCAGCGCGAATGCCGTCTCGTCAGGAACCGTCACTGCCGTATCGGACAGCCTTACACCGTCACGCGCGCCGCAGCCCGCGAGCGCAGCGGTAATCGCAAAGCCTGCGAGCAGATATCGCCAAGATAGAAATGCTGATGCAGGCAAAAAACCCCCGTTTCCCCCAGTGGATGTCGATGCCAGGACGCAAAACGCGAATCGCGACGAATCGGATCGCTAACCACTGTTAGCTCATGGGGCCCATTTGGTGAATCCCTATTCACGGACGGTGCAATGTTGGGTTGCCAGTTCAGAGAGTTTTCGAGCGCTGCAGCCTCAATTGAGGAAAATCCGAACGCTTGCCGCGCGCCCTGCAGCATCGATGACCGTCAGCGTCGAATAGCCGGTTCCATCGGGAACCCATTGGTTGACGCGGCGTCTTGAGGGTTCTGGCAATGGCTTGCCGTTTGCCAGCCAGCGGAACGGCGCCCTCCCCCCTTGCAACTTCAGGATCAGCGGCATGGGCATCCCCGCGGTATCGACACCCAGCTCGACACGGGCGCCCTCCGGAGGATAGACGATCCGGGGGGCTGCCTCGCGAACCGTTGCCGAGACGAGCCCGTTCGAGGTCAGCGAAAAACGCCTCTGGCTGATCGGCAGCTCGGCCTGGGCCATGCGAACTGCGCCAACGGGCGCGCGCGGTAATGGCGTTATGGCAACGCCGGATTTGGCAAAGCCTTCGAACAGGATAGGCGCGGCGGTCCCATATCCGGTCAGGCCGGGTACGGCGCCATTGTCGGGCCGGCCCACCCACACCCCGAGCACGTAACGGCCGTCAAACCCGACCGACCAGGCATCGCGGTAGCCATAGCTCGTCCCCGTCTTGTAGGCGATGCCGCGCTGGACTGCGCCGGCGGGCGGCAAGACGCCGGACAGGATATCGGCGATCTGCCAGGTCGCGACCGGATCGAGAAGCGGCTCGCCTTCGATCTGGCCGGGCTGATCCCCGATTCCGTCGCCAAGCCGCATGGGTTTGCCGCGGTTCGCCAATGCCGTGTAAAGCTGCACCAGATCCTTCAGATTGATGCCCAGACCGCCCAGGCCGATCGCAAGGCCGGGCGCCTCGTTCGGCGGCAAGACGGGCCTGACATCGGCGCGCCGGAACCGCATCATCATCCGGCTTGGCCCGACGGTATCGAGCAGCCGCACGGCCGGGACGTTAAGCGACAGCTGCAGCGCCTGCCGGATGCTGACGTCACCCTGATAGGTCATGTCGAAGTTGCGTGGACGATAGCCGAAGAAATCAGCCGGGCGGTCCTCGATGATCGTTTCCTGCGAGACGAGACCTTCCTCGAAGGCGAGACCATAGATGAAGGGTTTGAGCGTCGAGCCCGGTGAGCGGGAGACGCGGGTCATGTCGATCCATCCGGAGCGGCTGGCATCGAAATAATCGGCGGAGCCAAGCTCGCCGACGATCGCTCCCGTGCGCGCATCCGCCATGACCATGGCGATGGATACTTTTGGTCCGAGTTTCGCGGCAGCACTCTTTGCGACTGACTCAAGCGCCTTCTGAATGGGGCGTCTGAGCGTCGTCAGGTGCCGGATGGCTTTCGGCGCCCGGCGCAAGGCGGATTCGGCGACATGGGCGGCAAAAGCGGGGAGTTGGAGGCGGCGGTTCGGAATGGCGACTGCCGCTGCGCGCTCCGCCTCCCCTTCCCCGATGGCGGCGGAAACCGCCATCCGTGTCAGAACGCGCTGGCGCGCCGACTCGGCAGCTTTCAACTGGCGGTCGGGTCGTCGTTTTTCAGGCAGTTGTGGAAGCGCAACGAGCAACGCGGCTTCTGAAACCGATAGCCGCCGCGGTTCCTTGCCGAAATAGGCAAGGCTTGCTGCGCGGATGCCTTCCAGGTTGCCGCCATAGGGCGCATGGGTCAGATAGAGATCGAGGATTTCGGCCTTGCTCAGCCGCCGTTCGAGCTGAATCGCTCGCGCCAACTGGCGAAATTTCGCAGCAAAGGAACGCCCCTCGCGCGGCTCGATCAGGCGCGCCACCTGCATGGACAGCGTCGATGCTCCGGAGACGATCCGCCCGTGGCTTGCGAATTGCCAGGCAGCCCGCATCAGCGCCCAGGGATCGATACCGTGATGCTCCCAGAACCGCTGGTCCTCATAGGCAACCAGCATGCGGACGAACTGTGCATCGACATCCTTCGCCGTCGTCTTCAGCCGCCATCGGCCCTCCGGCGTCGCAAAGGCGCGCAGCAACTGGCCGTCGGCGTCGAGAACCTCAGTGGATACGGTGCGCGCATTGTCGAGTGGCGGCGGATAGGCGCGGTCGGCGACCTCAAATCCCAACACTGCCGCCCCACAAAAAGAAGCGCAGCCGACGAGCACAATGCAGGATTTCCACCAGAGCGACATTATTCGACCGCCTGAACCTCCATGCGCCCCATAGCGGTGCGCGCGGAAAACTGTGGCCGGTACATGTCCTCAATATTGGCCGCCGGATGGTCGTAGGTTCCCGGCGTGACGGCCCGCACGACATAGGCGACCGTGATCGCCCTGTCGTCACCGCTTGACCGGTCGAAAGCGGCAACGAAACGGTCGCTGCGGAACTCCGTGTGCGCCGCCTCGATCTCGCCGATCCATTCGAAGTTGGAGAGCTTGGCGCTGTCGACGAGGCTTGGATTGTCGATCTCGAAACCGGCCGGCAGGAGATCGGTAATCAGCACCCGCGACGGCCACGCATTGCTCTCCGTGGCGTTGATGACGACCACGTAGCGCTCGTTCTGCTTGGCCTGCGTGATGTTGGCTTCCTCGCCATCGAGAGTGTAGTAGGTTCGCTGGATCGTAAACCCGTTGCCGCCGGCGGGCAGCGGCAAGGCGGGTGCTGCAACCGTCGTGACGACGGCGGCGACAGGATCGCTGGACCGGTTGCTGATCGTGATTGGTTGGTCGAGGATTTCGTCGCCGGTGAGACGCGCGGAATAACCACCGCTGCGCGCCGTTCCATTGATGTCAAGCCTCAGATCCTGATCGCCGCCCTTGATGGCACGCGCCGCAAGCAGCGTCCACATCTGTTCCTGCGTGCTTGTATAGGAAGCCTGTTCCCATTCACGGGCGACGATCTTGGCGAGTTGCGGAATGATCGCCGGTACGGGGCGACTTTCCGCCGCCAGCGTCAGCACCGCGGCATCGTCGCGGAGCGGCGAGCCATAGTCGGAGCGATCGAGAAGGCTGGTAGTCGTGCTTGTCGACATCTGCAGCGCGTCACTGAAAATGCTCTGGGAGCGTTGCCCATCGCCGTAAAGCCCGAGTGCGGCAGCCAGATGACCCTTGGAAAGAGGTGTCGGGAACTCGGCAAGCTTCGTATCGGCATAGTAACGCAGGTCGCTGATTGCGGCCCTGCGGTTGCGGGCCAGCACATAAAGGGCGTAGGCGATCTCGTTGCCCTGGCTCTTGACGTCGACGTCATAGCTCAAGGCATTCTGCAGATTATCGAGCGCCTGAACCATCGCCTGATCCGGCACCTGGTACTTCTGCTCCCGCGCCCGGGTCAGGAAGTCGGTGACATAGGCATCGAGCCAGAGATCACCCGAGCCGGGGCTCCAGAGGCCGAAACTACCGGTCGATGACTGATAGGACAAGACGCGGTAAATAGCCTCCTGCACCCGCTTCGGGACATCCCCATCCTCCGGCAAGCCGGACTGTTTCGAAAGTTCGCTGAGATAGAGCAGCGGCAGTGCACGACTGGTGGTCTGTTCGGCACAGCCATAGGGGTAGCGCTCGAGCGAAGTCAGTAGCGCAGGAATATCGAAGGCTGCGGAGCGGGTGACGCTGATGCTGACTGCCGAGCCGTGCAGCATGCTTTCGGCCAGCAATTCGCCGTCCACCTTCAGGCTGGCGTTGGGCTCGATGGTGACGGGATGACGGGTGGTCACCGGCAGGGATGCAGGCCGCACCGGGACGGAGACGGATTGCTGCAGCGACAGTCCGTCGGCGCTTGAAAGCTCTATCGATATGGCACCGTCGCCGGCGTGAATGCCGGAGAGCGGCAGCGTCAGGTCGAGTTTTCCGCCCGGCTTGACGTTGAACGTCTGCTCCGCCTGTGCGCTGTCGATCACCACGGACGAGCCACTCGTCACCTTGAGATTGAGATCCCCCGCGGGGCCGTCGGTGTTGGCAATGTCGAGGCGAAGTTCGGCCTTATCTCCAGGCGCCAGGAATTGAGGCAGGCTTGCCGTCACCACGACCGGATCGCGGATGACGACGTCGGAGATGGCATGGCCCACACCAGTCTTTGACCAGGCGACCGCCATGACGCGTGCCGTGCCGTTGAACTGGGGGATCTCGAAACTGATGATCGCCTTGCCGCTCTCATCAAGCTGAACCGGCCCGGAGAAGAAGGCCACCAGCTTTTCGGTGGGCGGATTGCCCTGTAGCGGCATCTGGCCGCCGTCGCCACCGGTGCGAAGGCGTCCTGTGGCGCCGAGCGAACCGTCGATCAGACGGCCATAGAGGTCGCGGATCTCAAGACCGAGCTGGCGCTGGCCAAAATACCAGCCGTCGGGGTCGGGCGCCTCGTAGCGCGTCAGGTTGAGAATACCCACATCGACGGCGGCAATCGTCACATAGGCTTCCTCGCCCACCCCTGCGCCTGCGACGTCAACCGGGATGTTGAGGGTCTGGCGCGGCAGGGCCTTCTCCGGCAAGTCCAGTTTGACCGAGAGCTTGCGATCTGCCGGATCGACGGCGAGCCACTTGATGCCGATGGCGCGCATCGGCATGCGGCTCTCCTGCGCGTCGCCCGGACGATAGAGGGTTGCCGTGACATAGGCGCCGGCGCCAAAATCGCCGGTGATCGGAATATCGATCTCGCCGCCTTCAGCAGGAACTGTGGCGGTCTTTGTGGCGACCAGCTTTTCCGAACCGATCGTCACCAGAACCTCGCCGGCAAACCGTGGCGAGACCCTTAGCTTTGCAGTATCGCCGATCGCGTAATTTTCCTTGTCGAGCGCGATCTCCAGGCCATCGGGCGTTTCTGTCGAGCTGGCGGCGACATACCAACCGGAATCGAACTCCACACTCGAGGTTGGTCCGTCGATATCGGCGGTTTCGACTTCGAGGCGGTAGCGGCCCCAGCCGGCGGACAGGGAAATCTCGCCGCCATCCGTGGTGACATCAAGCTTGCCGGTGGACACCTGCTTGGTCGAAATGACGGGCTCGTATTTCCACGCGGTGCCGTCGCGGAACCATTGATAATCCTGCTCGACACGCAGCAGCTTCCAGTTCAGGCCGGACTTGGCCTGCTTGTGGCCGTTTTGGTCGAGGGCGATGACATGGAATTTGCCGACCGCATTTTCCGCGAGGTCGCCGGTGAATTGCGGCTTGATGCCGATCATCGAGCCTTCCGGCCTGACGGGCAGCGTCAGCGAACGCTCGACAGCCCGGCCGCCGGCTTCCTGGACGCGCACAGTAATGTTGGCGTTCAACAACTGGGTGGTGGACGGCGTTTCCGTGAGGTTCACCTCGAACGTCGATTTGCCGTCTTCGTCCAGCGGTGCCAGAGCCTCCAGCGGCGTACGGCTGTCTTCCGTGGCTTCCTCGTCGGCCAGACCGAAGAAATAACCCTTGAAATCGGCGCTTTCGCGGGTCGGCCTGAGGCCGACTTCGCCTTCGAGCTCGAGACCCGCTGCCGGTGCGCCATACAGGAATCGGCCGTCGACGCTAATCGAAGCCGGCTTGCCTATCTCGACCTGTTTGACTGTGCTCGCCATGTCGAACTCGACCCGGTCAGGGACGAAGTCGTCGACCTGGAACTGCTTCTCGCTAATCGCAGTGGCCTTGGGGTCGGTATAGACCTGCACGGTCCATGTGCCGCGCATTGCGTTAGGCTGCAGAATGAGATCGAGCATATAGCCGCCCGCCTGGCCGCCGTCGTTGACGACGCGGCGATCTTCGACACCATCGGGCCGCATGAAGATGAAAGTCAGCGGCAGCTTCTCGATTGCAATGGAGGCGCTGTCGCGCGCCAACGCGGAAACGTGCACCGTTTCACCGGCGCGATAAATACCGCGCTCGGTCCAGGTCAGGATGTCGATGGCACCCGGTGCCGCGCGTCCGGTAACGCCACGGTCGGAGAGATCAAAGCCAGCGCGCGTCAGGTCGAGGAAGACAAAATCGTTGTTGCCGCCCTTTGCAGTGATCACCGCGGGGGTCATGGCAGCGGTGCCGCGCAACAGGCCGGCGTCGAACGTCGCACGGCCCTCTGCGTCGGTGGTCACCATTCCCAAAATTTCGTTGTTCTTTGCAAGCAGCGTCAGTTCGACCCCGGCCAACTGCTTGGCCGTCGCCAAAGACCGGGCAAAAACGCTCAGGCCATCCGTGCCGGAATAGGTCGACAGACCAATATCGGAGACGACGAACCATTGCGTTGCCTGACTGTCCCACTCGTTTGTCGCTGCCGTACCCGAAACGGCGGTCAGGACATAGACGCCAGGCTTTCGCTGCGGCAACGCTTCATCCACCGGAAAGCTCGTCACCACTTCCTTGTTGAGATCGGTGGAAATATCGATCAAGCCCTGCCAAATCATCGCACCGTTTTCATCCTGGATGCGCTGAGCACTGTAGCCGTCGAGCTGCGTCAGGAATTGCGAGGTAGTGAGCAGGGAAGCGATGTTGCGATCGCCGACGCGGTAGAGCTTGAGGTTTGCGCTGGTCGTGTTGACCGAGACGAGCGGAATGCCGCGGCGGGCGGTTCCGGGAAGCACGAAGCTATCGCCGGTGAAGCGGACCATCGCTGCGCGATCCGGTATATAGACGTCGAGATTGACCTGGGCTTGAAGGGGCTCGTCGGAAATGGAGGACGGCAGGCCCTGGCGGAAGGCCAGCTTATAGCGTTGCCCGTGGTTCAGTCCCTCGACGCAGATCTCGCTGCCCTTCGCTTCGAGCGCCTTGGGTGTCGCGCCGTCAAGCGTCACGAAGGGGGCATAGTCCACGCCGGCCTTGACCAGCGGTTCGGAAAACTGGACGCAGACCCGCGGTATGGCGCTATCGGAATCGACGGTGTGCTCAGTCACGCGGAAGCCCTGGCGCACTTTCAAGCTGTCATAAGCCGCGCGAACCGTCTTTGCATCGACAATCGTAAGGCTCGCTTTGTAGGCGCTGAGCGCCGCACGGAAATTCTCCGAGTTTTCCAGCGCCTTTGCGAGAACAGCCAGAGCGTCTGCGCGGGATTGTGTGGTGCGCGTGAGCTGGTAGCCGTTGATGGCGGCGAGCGACGCCTGGACGGCAAAGTCGGTGTTGCCGTAGACGCGGTTGGCTGCGCGGGCCGCCTCGATCCAGAGTACACCATCCTCCGGGATGATCGACAAGGCACCTTGGAAAGCCTTCAGTGCCGGGGCAATGTTGCCGGCGGCGAGTTCGCGATGCCCGGCGGCGATCAGGCCGTTAAGCCCCTGCCCTTCCTGATCCGGCTCGAGCGCGAGATTGTTCTTCGCCATGCGGGCATCGGCAAGCTGCTGCTCGGTGAGGAACGGCAGCGCCGGCGGCGCGCCGATATCCGGCGCGCTCGAGGCGGCTTCGACGATCTTGCCGGCGATTGCGCCGTTGAACGTGTTCAGCTTGTTGTAGTCGGATTTGAGGAAGCACCATTTCACCTTGGGATTGTAGGTGAAAGCGCGGCAGGAGGAGTCGCCGATGCAGACCGTCTTACACTGATCGAGCGTTACATTTTGCTCGGTGCGGAGGTCAAAGCCGAAATAATCGCCGTTTTCTGTCGTGAGGACATGCCGGCCCGTTTCTGCCGCCCCGGCAGCAGGGCTGAAAGAGAGTGCGGCAAGAATGATCGCTGAATACCGGATAAACGCGCGCATAGACATTAAGTCCTCCCCAACGCTGCCGTTTTGACCGGTTGTACTCTTCAGACTTGTCAGTCGTTTGTCAACCAGGCCAGGGCAGCGACCCATCTGTGGTCACTGCCCTGGTTAACGGTTGATCATTACCGTTTAATCGCAGAACGATAAATAAAATGCGCAACCCTCGATCGCTTCTTGAAAGAGACACATCGGGATGCCTGGGCTGGATGGATCATGATTGGGAAACCTTAAGCGCCGGGCGGTGGTCACCGGCAATCGTTTCGCCGAAAGGCCCGGTGTTCGTACCGGCCGTATAGGCCTTCACCGGATGGTTGAGCGGCAGCTTGGGCAGCACGAGTTCGCCGAACTTGTAGGCTTCTTCCAGATGCGGATATCCGGACAGGATGAAGGTGTCGATGCCAATCTGGCGATATTCGTCGATCCGCGACTTCACCTGGCCGGGATCGCCGACAAGCGCAGTCCCAGCTCCACCACGCACGAGGCCGACGCCGGCCCAGAGGTTGGGGCTGATTTCCAGCTTGTCCTTGCGGCCGCCATGCAGCTTGCTCATCCGGCTCTGGCCAACCGAGTCCATGCGCTGGAAGACCTTCTGTGCCGCGGCGATCGTGTCTTCATCGACGTATTTGATGAGTTCGTCCGCTGCGGTCCAGGCTTCCCTGGCGGTCTCACGGACAATGACGTGGAGACGGATGCCGAAGGTGACCTTGCGGCCCTCGGCATCTGCCAGCGACCGCACTTCGGCAATCTTCTTCTCGACATCTTCCGGCGGTTCGCCCCAGGTGAGATATTTGTCGATCGTGCGCGCCGCGACCTGCTGGCCGATCCCCGAAGAGCCGCCGAAATAGAGCGGCGGGTGCGGATCCTGGAATGGCCTGAACAACAGTTTTGCATCCTCGATATCGAAATGCTTACTCTTGACCGTCACATCCTCGCCGCGCAGGACGGCCTTGTAGATGTCCAGAAATTCCTCGGTGACCTCATAGCGCTCCTCGTGGGAATAATGGATGCCATCGCCCTTGTTCTCGATCGGGTCGCCGCCCGTGACGACGTTGACGAGAAGGCGGCCACTCGAAATTCTGTCGAGCGTCGCTGTCATGCGGGCGGCAAGCGTCGGGCTCAGCAGGCCGGGACGGACCGCGACGAGGAACCGCAGCTTTTCGGTTAGAGGGGCAAGCGCGGAAGCGACAATCCAACTGTCCTCGCAACTGCGGCCCGTTGGGATGAGTACCCCGTAGTAACCGAGATTGTCAGCCGCCTGGGCAATCTGCTTCAAATAATTGAGGTCAACGTTGCGGCCGCCAATGGAGGTTCCCAGATAGCGGCTGTCCCCATGGGTGGGCAGAAACCAGAGGACGTCGATTTTATCAGGAACCGTGCTCATATGCGATTGTCTCCAGCCTGTACGGAATACGATTTAGCATCTGGCTGATAGTCTTTCCGGGATTGAGACTGGTCACAAAACAATAATATCTATAAATTTTATCTAGTATGGAAAATCCGTTCGCGGCTGACCCCATTTCTGAGGCATAACATTCAAGGTCGAACGCGTCGTCTTATTGGACTGAAATGCGACCCGCAATACGAAGGCCGCGGGTTGGAGGTCTTTCGTGGTTAGAGTATGGCGTTTAGCGCCCGTCAGCCAGCCTGCAATTGCGGCCGTGATCGCGCATCGATCAGTGTCGCGGCAGCGTAGGTCTGCGTTACTATCTCCGGCACGAGATCGATATCTGGAAGCGAGCCGAGGCCGAGCGGACCGATGGCGAACAGGCCCGCGGGACGGCCCTTGAGGGTGAGCAGTTCGCCGGCCGGGTTTACGGCCAGGCCGAGTTCCAGTTCATCCGTACTTGCAAGGCTTGCGCGCAGCAGGTCGACAATGACAGGGTCCTCCAAGTCAGGCGAAAGGCAGCGGCAGTCTATGACTTCGTCCGCGGCAAAGTGCTCCTCCGTTGACTGACCGGCCCACCGCACGACGAGACCAATGGGGCTTCGCTTCAGCGTGGTCCCGCGCTTCAGCTCCGTCATGCCGCCAGCCAGTTCGCGTTCGAGCCTTGCATGCACGTCCGCAGGCAGCCTGTTGCGGTGGCTGTCATAGATGGCCCTGAGATGACGATTGAATTGTCGCTTTTCGCTGGGCGGCAACGAAGCCCACAGGGTGCGGGCCCGCTTGCGCAGGCCGTTCATCGCGGCTTGCCAGCTCCAGCCGTTTTCTTCGGCTTCCGCGCAGGCTTTGCGGACGAACCGGACGATGTGGCGAAGCTGCGAGGGCATCGGTTGCGACGGAAAGACGGCATCGGCGGGCATCCGGGTATGCGGCTGCGGCAGGAAACCGCGGCGCGACAGGATCGTGATGCGGCCGGCAAATCCACCATCGCGCAATTGCAGGACCTGGTCCACCGCTCGCAGGCCGTTGCCCATGACGACGACATGCCGGTCGTCCTTCGTGGGGCTTTGCAGAGCGACGTCATCGTCCTGCTCGGTTTGCTCCTGGCGGGCCTTCAACCCATAGCCGGTTGCCAGCACGACCGTGTCGTAAACGGCTTCGCTGCCATCAGCCAGTGCGAGTGCGAACAGGCTGTTGTCGTTGCGACGGATACCGGCGATGCCCTCATTGGACATCTGGACACTGACGTCGGTGCGTTGTGCCAAAGCTTCGGAGAACCGCTGATACACATAATCGCTGAAGGTAGACTTCGGCACGAAGATCTGGCCGAAGCCCGGGATTGCGGCAGAGACCGCCTCGCGAAATTGCTGGTTGGCCTGCAGCCAGCGCGTGAAATCCTTCGGCTCGCCGGTCGAGACGGAGAGGTCGCGGGCGCGGCTGTTGAGAATTTCGGTCGCGCGCGCCGTTGCCAGGGCCTGACCACCGCTGACGATCGGCTGCGGATCGAACATACGCAGTTGAAACGGCCGGCTGACGGATTTCAGGAGAGCGATTGCCATCATCAAGCCGGAAAATCCGCGGCCGACAATGGCGATCTGCAAAGGCTGGCTACCATAACCGTACGGCGCTGAGAAACCATGAACCGTCATATCACCCCTCCCCCGCATCCTGCGGCTGGATTGTTGAACCTTGGCACTGTCATTCAAACGCCAGTTCACTAATATACGGCATACTCTATATATTTTGTATTTTAACCACGGGATCCCCATGGTGGCAAGTCGTTTTCACGTCTTGTTATTTTTCGATATATTTCCGTTACTTGTTGGGATGGGAGTTGCCATCGCCTGCGCCAATCGATGCGAGACTCAACGCTGGTCACGGCCTGAGCGCCGCTTTTCGAACCGACGGATAAAGACGTTGATATCGCTGCCGGTGCGCCGCATGTCTCTCTTCCTGGTCAGGATACTCATCACGCGTGCTGCAGTCGAAAAGGTCATTTCATCAAGAGCGCTGTCGCTGCTCCAGGGCTTTCTCAGGCGCTCGGTTATGGCGCTGACCATATTGTTCGGCAGAATATCCGTGCAATTGCGCATGTGATCGAACACATGTCCGATCAGAACCGGCATGCCCTGATAGTAGACGACCGGCGTATCTGCACCTTCGACCCAATCGTCATAGGCCTCCAGGGCATCGCGGAACAGCTGGTGCAGCGTGATCGGCGCATGTCCTTCATGAAGTTGTGGTAACTGGTTGTTAATCTGCCCATCCTCGCATCGTTGCAAAACACGGTGTTTGATGTCGACAGAGATCGACCCGACGCTAAACGCGCAGACCATTGGAAGGTTCCAGACGTTTGCCAGGAAAAATTGAGACCCGCGGCGGCGGCCTCGCGGCAGAATCGGACATGGGATGCTTGCCCCATACTGGTTTCAGTGCAGTCCGCCGACGCCGAGTAAACGCTCCACCGTATCGTGATCGGCAACCAACGCTGAAGGCGTTCCGCGCCAGGCCACCCGCCCTCGCTCCAATACGATGACGTGATCGGCGAAATCAAGCGCGCTCTGAATCCGCTGTTCCACCAAGAGAATGGTCATGTCGCCGGCATTGGCGAGTGCTGCAAAGGCCTTCATCAACTCTTCGCAGATAACCGGTGCAAGACCTTCGAGCGGCTCGTCAAGCAGCAGCACGGACGGGCGACCGAGAATGGTACGTGCCGTCGACAGCATCTGCTGCTCACCGCCGGAAAGCTGCGAGCCAAGGTTGCGCTTGCGCTCGAACAGGCGCGGGAACATCGCGTAGGCTTCCTGCAGGTCGCTTTTCGGCCGATCCTTCAGGCCGACGAACAGGTTCTCCTCGACCGTCAGTGTCGGAAAGATGCACCGCGCCTGTGGCACATAACCGAGGCCGGTGCGAGCCCGAAGGGCGCTTGAAATGCCGGTAACGTCGGTTTCCCCGATGCGGATCTGACCGCCGTACCGCCGTGTCTGGCCGGCAAGCGTGGCAAGCAATGTCGTCTTGCCCATGCCGTTGCGGCCGAGAACAGCCAATCGGGCACCGGCAGGAACGGAAAAGGATACGCTTTCAAGGACGCGCGTCGGACCGTAGCCCGCCGAGAGGTTTTCGACTTCAAGCGGCGTGGCTGGCATTGGCATAGCTCCCCAGATAGGCCTCGCGCACCGCGGCATTCTTGGTGACATCGGCGGGCAAGCCGTCGAAGATGATCGTTCCAGCGGCAAGCACGATGACGCGCCTGGCGAAGCGGAAAACCAGATCCATGTCGTGCTCGATCATCAGCACGGCGAGATCGGCGGGCAGTTCTGCAAGCGCCTGTTCGATGCGGCCGGTATCGCTCTGTGGCACGCCGGCCGCAGGCTCGTCGAGAAGCAGGACCCTGGGCTTCAGCGCCAGCGCCACGGCGATCTCGAGCAGGCGCTGTTGGCCATAGGCGATCTCGCTCACCTTGCGGTGCAGGAGATGCACAAGGCCAAGCGTGCCGAGCAGCGCGGCTGTCTCATCCATGACATCGGGCATCGACAGGAAATTGCCGTACATCGCCCCTGCCCTTCCGTCACGCTGCAGGATTGCAAGAGCGACATGCTCGGCCGGGGTCATCTCCTGAAAGAGCCTTGTGACCTGGAAGGACCGGACTAGCCCGCGGCGGACGCGGCCGATCGCGTCGACCTTGGTAACGGTTTCGCCGTTAAGGCGAACATCTCCTGAATCCGGGCGCAGATTGCCGGTCACGAGATTGACGAAGGTGGTCTTGCCCGCGCCGTTCGGCCCGATCAGTGCGACCCGGTCGCCCGTCGCCATGGACAGTGTCACATCATTGGTGACGGCAAGGCCGCTGAACGCCTTTTTCAGATTGAGAACTTCGAAAACAGCGCTCACGGGCGTTTCTCCCGACGGCAGGCGACAAAGCCGGCGGCCGTTCCATAAAGACCCTTTGGTGCGAAAAGCACGACGGCAATCAGCAATACACCGACCATCGTCAGCCAGTGGAAGGGGTTCGCTGCGGAGACATAATCTTCGAACAACATGAAGACCACGGTACCGGTCAACGCACCGAACAACGAACCGCCGCCGCCCAGGACGAGCATCACCAGCGACTCCGCCGAAAGTGTGAAGGACAGGCTGTCAAGGCCGACGACCTGCGTCGAAATCGCATTGAGTGCGCCGCCGACCCCTGCGACAGCACCGGAGATGACATACATCTTGATCAGCGCGGTCTTGGGCGACGCGCCCATGGCGATGATGCGCAGCGGGTCTTCCTTGATCCCGCGGCAAAGCATGCCGAAGGGCGAACGCACGAGGACACGCAGCAGCATAAGGACGGCGAGCAGCAACGCGACACCGAAGAAATAGGCGGTCTGGCCCCAGAGGTCGAACTCGAACATGCCAAGCAGCGGATCGGTCGAAATCCCGGAGAGGCCGTCGCTGCCACCGGTCCAGGACGACGCCTTGTTGGCGAATTCGTGAAACAGGTAGATGAGCGCGATTGACAGGACGAGTTGCGGCAATCCGTGGGCTCGAAGAATGATGACGCCGCAGACGAGCCCCGCTGCTGCTCCACCCACAATGCCCGCCAAGGTCATGAGGATTGGATCGGCGATACCGTAGTGCGCGGATATGATGCCGGCAGCATAAGCACCTGAGCCGAACAGGGCCGCATGGCCAAGTGTCGCCACTCCGCAATAGCCGGTGACGAGGTCGAGCGACAACACGAGAAGGGCAATGGCGATGATGCGCGTCAGCAGAGCCAGATTGTCGGGGAAGAGAAGATAGCCAATCGCGGCGGCAGAGATGATGGCGCCGATGCCGAGCAGGTCGCGGCCGATGGAGCGGCTCTGGCGGGCGGTCACAGCGACCGTTTCCTCTGTCATGATGACTGTCATCCTATCGCACCCGTCCGGCAAGGCCACGCGGGAAAATGCAGATGATGGCGATAACCGCGAGGTAGAAGAAGAACTCGCCAAATTCCGGCATCAGATAGCGTCCGGTCGTGTCGATGCCGCCAAGCAGCAGACAGGCGAGCAAGGCACCGGGAATTGATCCCGCGCCCCCCACGGAGACGACAACCAGAAAGGTCACCATGTAGCGGAGTGCGTAGTAGGGTTCGACCGGCAACAACTCGGCGCCGAGCACGCCGCCGAAGGCGGCAAGACCGACCGCAACCGCGAAACTTACAGCATAGATGATCTCGGTGCGCACACCAAGCGCCGCCGCCATAGAGGCGTTGTCGACGGAGGCGCGCAACTTCACACCGAAGGCGGTCTTCTCGATCGCGTACCAAAGGGCACCGGCGACGACGAGGCCGCAAACGATGGCAAAGATGCGATGTGTGGCGATCGAGCGGAAACCGAGATCGGCGGATCCCTGCAATGCCGTTGGCAACGGGATCGTCTTCAGGGTGGGACCAAAGGCGTAGTTGGCAATGCCGATGATACAAAAGGTGATGCCGATGGTCATCAGGACCTGGGTCAATTCAGGTGCGCCGTAAATCCGGCGGTAGAGCAAACGCTCGATCGGGATCGAGATGGCCACCGTGCCGAACACCGCAAGCAGGATGGCCGCGGCATAGCCCAGACCGAGTGATTGCGCTGCATAGGACGCGATATAGCCGCCGATCATCGCAAAAGCGCCATGGGCAAGATTGACGACGCGCATCAACCCCATGGTGACCGAAAGGCCGATCGAGATGACGAAGAGCACCATGCCATAGGCAAAAGCGTCGACGGCTATGCTGAAGAATGTCTGCATCGAACGGGTTCCGATACGCTTGTGCGCAGTGCGCGATCGAGCCCTCCCCTCCCCCGAAAAGCGAGGGGTGGGAGATATCGACCACCGTCAAAGCCGACGGTGGTCAAACTCCGGGTGCGGGTCAAACCGCCTGACCCGCTTTACCTGGCAGCGGCGAGACCGGGGTCGCCCTGCTTTTCGAAGGTCTGAATTTCCTTGTTGTAGTACGTGCCGTCATCCGCCTTGGTAACTTCGCGCAGGTAGATGTTCTGGGTGATGTGGCGTGATTCAGGATCAATTGAAACCGGACCGCGCGGGCTGGTCCAGGACAATCCCTTGACGGCATTCACGGCCTTCTCAGCATCCTGCTCGCCGCCCGTTGCTTCGATCATCCTGTAGATGACCTTCATCCCATCGAAGGCACCGACCGAGGGGAAGGATAGCTCGGCGGGACTGCCAATGGCTTTTGACGCGGCTTCGACGAAAGCCTTGTTTTCTGGAGAGTCGTGGGAAACCGCGTAGTGGAACGTCGTCTGGATCCCGAGAGCCGCGTCGCCAAGCGCCGGCAGGTCGGATTCCTGCGTCAGGTCGCCCGGGGCGAAGAACTTGATGCCGGCATCCTTCAGGCCATTTTCACTATAGGCTTTTACGAAGCCGAGCGTCGTTGGCCCGGAGGGCAGGAAGGCGAACACGCCTTGTGCGCCGGAATCCTTGATACGCTGCATGATCGGGCTGAAATCATTCGTGGAAAGCGGTATGCGGATTGCCTCGACGACCTGCCCGCCCTCCTTTTCAAACGCGGCCTTGAAGGCATTTTCGGCATCCACGCCCGGGCCATAATCGCTGACGACGGAGATCACCTTGGCAACGCCCGCGTCATGCGCGACCTTGGCGATCGGCGTTGAAGTCTGCCAGGTGGTGAAGGACGTGCGCACGACGAACGGGCTCTTGGTGACGATTGCCGAGGTCGCGGCATTCATGATGACCAGTGGCACATTTGCCTGCTTCAGGATCGGCGTGACCGCCATCGCATCCGGGGTGAAATAGAAACCGGTGAGATATTGCACCCTCTGCTTGACCACCAGTTCCTGGGCCAGTGCCTTGGACTGAGCCGGATCCGGTGCCGGCAGATCGCGGTAGATGACTTCGATCGTATCGTCGCCGACTGTCGTGCCGTTCATTGCCATATAGGCGTCGATGCCGGCCTTGAAGTTCTTGCCCTGGAGAGCGAAAGGCCCGGAGAATGGGCCGACGACGCCGATCTTGATCGTATCGGCATAGGCTGCACTGCCCATGATGATGGCCGCGAACGCGGCGATGACTACCCGTTTCATATTTTCCTCCCTGAACGGCCGGCATGCTCCCGGGAGCCGGCGCGCAATGTCTGACATTACAGCTGGCCTAGTGTGTCACGCCGAATGGTGATGTAAAATGAAATAAAAGTAGGGATTTCATAAGCAATTGATTATGAATTTGGGTGTGTGGGGCATTCCTCCCCCTTCTGACACTGAGTTAGAGAACATGCTGGAGCAAGGCTCGTCGCTGCAACGGGAAACGAATCGCGATCAGGTGCTCCGTAGGTCGGTGAGTCGCGCGAGCCAGCAGTCCGCGTTGCCTGCTTCGGTTTGAGACTTGGTCATTGTACACATGAATCATTCCGCGCGGTGCTCGCTGACTGGCTCTTCGGCGTTGTTGATGAACACCTTGGATTCATGAATGAATCATGCTCTTGCCCGCGGCGGGCTCATTTTCTGATCTCGTTGCGGTAACCTTCTGTTAACCAATAACTTCTTGCACGAATCGTTGCGTTGCGTATCGTCACGGTTATATCTCCCATACGGCCATTTTACCGTGACGAAAGTTTTTGAACGTGAGCAACGCAATTCGAGCGACCAAGAATGAGCGCAAGACCGTCGATGAGACGATCGGAGATCATGCGGCGGCGATCAGTTCGCAGCTGCAAGCGATCAGCGAGGCCCTTTTTCCGCCAACGGCCAGCAAGACGTTGCGGCGGTTTACCTCTGGTGAGGCGGCTCGCCTTATGGGCGTTTCGGATTCGACGTTGCGCAAAATGACGCTTGCCGGCGAAGGACCACAGCCCGAACTCACCAGCAACGGACGCCGTCTTTATACCCTGCGGCAGATCAACGAACTGCGCGAGAAGCTGGCGCAGACGGCGCGGGGTCGCGAAGCCTATAACCTCGTGCCGCGCCGCGGCCCCGATGATCACCTCCAGGTCATCGCCGTCACCAATTTCAAGGGCGGCTCGGGCAAGACGACGACGTCTGTGCACCTGGCGCAATATCTGGCGCTGCAGGGATATCGGGTGCTTGCCGTCGATCTCGATCCGCAGGCGAGTCTCTCTGCCCTTCTCGGCGTCTTGCCCGAAACCGATGTCAGGTCGAACGAAACGCTTTACGCGGCCATCCGCTATGATGAGGAAAAGCGTCCGCTGTCAGACGTCATCCGCAACACGTATTTCGACGGCCTCGATCTCGTGCCGGGTAATCTTGAACTTATGGAGTTTGAGCATACGACGCCGCGTGCCCTGACGAGCGGTTCCCGCGACGGAGACGGAATTTTCTTCACCCGTGTCGCGCGGGCAATCGATGACGTGGCTAGCGATTATGACGTGGTCGTCATCGATTGTCCGCCGCAACTCGGCTACTTGACCTTGAGCGGCCTTTGCGCGGCAACATCGATGGTGGTGACGATTCATCCGCAGATGCTCGACGTAGCGTCGATGAGCCAATTTCTGTTGATGACGCATGACCTCCTGGCCGTCGTTCGCGAGGCTGGTGGCGAATTGAGATATGATTTTATGCGTTATCTCCTTACCCGCTATGAACCTCAGGATGCGCCGCAGACCAAGGTCGCCGCCCTCCTTCGCAATCTTTTCGACGATCACGTCATGACCAATCCGATGGTGAAGTCGGCCGCGGTTTCCGATGCGGGTCTGACGAAGCAGACACTCTACGAGATCGGCCGGGAAAACCTCACTCGTTCGACCTATGACCGGGCAATGGAAGCACTCGACGCGGTTAACGGCGAAGTCGAGTGCCTCATTCGGCAAGCGTGGGGGCGCACGCCAAAATGAGCGATCTCCTCCTGCTGCCGGCAGTTTGTTGGGAGCTCCCAACAACGCATTTTAAGAAAGCCCGTTCTTCGACCGAGGAGCGGGACCTTTTGCGTGGCATATCCCCTGGAGCCAAGGGCAATGCCGTCCGGCCGCTCTTGTTGGGAGCTCCCAACCGCTGCTGTTTCCAAGGTGCCGCGACTCGAAAAATTCAAAATCGGGGTGATCTGTTGTGAGCCGAAAAGATACCGTCAACACCTTGTTTATGCGCAGGCCGGAAGGCTCCGCGCCTGTTTCCGGCACTGAAAAAAGTCCGGATCGCGTCCGCACGGGCGCCATTTCGGCAATGGGCGCGTCGCTGCAGGAAATGACCGAGGGTGCGCGAAGCGCCGCAAGATTGCAGGAGCAATTGGCGTCCGGATCCACGGTGATCGATCTCGATCCGTCGCAGATCGATAGCTCCTCTGTGAGCGATCGAATTTCGATAACGGTCGATCCCGGTTTTGAGACGCTCGTCGAGAGCATCCGAGAAAACGGACAACAGGTTCCGATCCTTGTTCGGCCCCAGGCTGCCGTCCCCGGACGCTTCCAGGTCGCGTATGGCCGCCGGCGCCTGCGGGCGGCCGCCATGCTTGGCAAGACGGTCAGGGCTATTGTCCAGACACTGACGGACAGCGAACTCGTCATTGCGCAAGGCAAGGAAAACCTCGACCGGCAGGATCTGTCCTACATCGAAAAAGCTCAATTCGCCCGGCGCCTCGAAGATGGAGGCTATGACCGGAGTACGATCATGGCAGCGCTTTCGACCGACAAGGCTGATCTCAGCCGCTACATCTCGATTGCGCGCAGTATTCCGGAGTATCTGGTTCAGGCGATCGGACCGGCGCCAAAGGCGGGCCGGGCGCGCTGGACGGCATTGGCCGATCGGCTCGAGCGGAAACAGGACACGCTTGATGCCCTGATCGCGGACGCTGCATTTCTGGCGACCGACAGTGATACGCGGTTTGGCCGTGTGTTCGAAATGCTCGGCGCCGAGCCGGCAAAGAGAAAGCCGAAGGCACAGGAATGGAAGAACCCGCAGGGCAGGAAAGCAGCCCGGATCGAGCGAGACGATGTCCAGACCCGGATCGTTTTCGATGAGCGGCAGGTGCCCGAATTCGGCAGCTACCTCGCCGATCGGCTGGACGATCTCTACATTGAATTTACGGCCAGCCGCAAACAGGGTGGCTGACACTAGCTTACGCCGGGCGCCCATGTGGGCGCCTTATGATCAACCGCTATCGAAGGATGGGTAGCAGACAAAAAAATCGGCAAAGAAAAAGGCCCCCGAAATGCATTCCGGAAGCCCTTCTCGACTGTTTGGCGACTGAGAGAATCACACTTCCTGGAATCGTAGTCAAGTCTCTTCATTGAGACCGGCGTCATTTTGACGAGCTGGGTAGCTTTGCCCGACGAAAGGCAGAGGCGATGAAAGGTGGAAGTGTGGCGACGCCCTTTGGGCGGCGAGCGATGACGCTTGGCATGTTGGCCAATCAAGTCATGGCGCGTGAAGTCGAGGACGGCAAGACCGTCGACAAGTGGAAACTCTTTCGGGCGCTGTGCGAAGCAAGGCCGCTGATCGGCGTCACCGATCGCGCGCTTGCGGTCATGAATGCGCTTCTGAGTTTCTATCCAAAGGACGAACTATCAGAGGCGCACGGGCTCGTCGTTTTCCCGTCCAATGCTCAGTTGTCGTTGCGATCCCATGGAATGACAGAACAGACTATCCGGCGTCATCTCGCGGTGCTGGTCGAAGCTGGGCTCATCATTCGTAAGGACAGTCCAAACGGCAAACGCTACGTGCGCAGGAACGGCGCCGGTGCGATCGATGAGGCCTTCGGCTTTTCCCTGGCGCCGCTTCTTGCACGGGCGGATGACGTCGAACGCCTGGCAGCGCAAGTGACGGCAGAACGACTGCATCTGCAAAGGCTTCGCGAGCGTTTGACACTGTGCCGGCGCGACGTCGCCAAGCTCATTGAAACGGCCGTGGAGGAGGGCGCCAGGGGCGACTGGGAGATGATTAGCCTGCATTTCCGCGCCCTGGTAACGTCAGTTCCACGCACATCGACACCGGATGTGCTGGCGGCGGCGCTCGATGAGATGGAGATGCTGCGCGAAGAAGCCGTCAATCTCTTGGAAATGCACATGGATTCAAGAAAGATAAGCGGCAATCCCTTCCAAAATGAGCGGCACATACAGAATTCAAACACCGAATCCATTTCTGAACCTGAACCTGCAATCGAAACGAAGCAGGGCGAAAAATCCGAAGCCGGTCGGCAGACACTGCCCATGACGAAGGGACGGAAAGCCGCAGATCTTGGTAAACGCGGCGTTAACGCTGCCGGTGCAGCCATCGAAAGTCATCGCAGTCCGCCCGGCGTGGGCATCAAGGCGTTTCCACTGGCTCTGGTGCTTCAGGCATGCCCCCAGATTGCCGATTACGGGGCAGGCGGAGCCATTTCTACCTGGCGCGATTTGATGGCGGCGGCGGTTGTTGTGCGCTCGATGCTTGGCGTCAGCCCCGATGCTTATCAACATGCTTGCGAGATACTCGGAGCGGAAAATGCCGCGACCGTGATTGCCTGCATTCTCGAGCGGGCCGGGCATATCAACTCCGCAGGCGGTTATCTTCGAGACCTGACTCGCCGCGCCGAAAAGGGCGAATTCGCCATCGGTCCGATGCTGATGGCGCTCGCCAGGGCCAACGGAAATTCCGTGAGAAAAGCAGGTTAGAAAGAGGTGATTAACCTTTATTTTCTATTGAAAAGGATGTGTGCCCATTGCCCGTGAATTATGAGTGAGCAGGTCCCTATGCGTCTTTCCCGAACCAATTTTTCGAACCCCTTCGATCACACGGGAGAGCAGCCCGCAGACCACGACGATCATCTGGCGAAAGCCGAGCATCAGCGCCGCGTCTACGGTTCGCCGATCCATCCGAACGGTGAAGAAAATGCCATCGGAACCGATACGGATGCCATGGCTGCAAGCGAAATCGAGGGGCGAGAGGATGCGCCGGTGTGGCAAAGCGCCTTTGTGCTCAGACCCAACGTGCG
Organism: Hyphomicrobiales bacterium; assembly: GCA_900474095.1. GTDB lineage: Bacteria > Pseudomonadota > Alphaproteobacteria > Rhizobiales > Rhizobiaceae > Pararhizobium. The sequence goes on from UCOA01000005.1 coordinate 61,227, forward strand.
CTTCACCCGCACGCCCGAGAGTGTCTATTCGAAGCGCTTGCCGGCTGAAGCTAAAAAGCAGCCGGTGCCTGCCGATCCGGATCCCAAGGCAGAGGAGAGTGACAGCAAGGATGTAGCTTCGACTGCCGAAAATCCTGTGGCAGGTGAACCCCCCGTTGCCATAGCGCAGGCAGAGCAGGCTACATCCGGCATTCAGCTGCTTTCACTGCGTCTCAAACGGGAGATGGAAATGCAAGCTGATGCCAGCCCGGTCTTCGAAACAATGGAGACGGCCGCCATTGATCTCGCCTGCTTTCCGGCTGACGAAGAGCCGCAGTCCGTGGACGCCTGGGAAACAGCCGCGAAACGACCAAATGCCCTATACGCTGTTTCCGATGAGGTGTTCTGGAGTGCCTTGGATATGGCTGCCGATATGGACGTGCTGATGCCTGTCGCGCTCTGGCAGGCGCCCGAGTTTCCGGTGGTGCCAGATTCCGTAACGTCACTCTATCGGGAGATAGGCGTCCGGCCCGCGAGCGCGCGACAGACGGGGCTCCTTGAGACAAGGAGCCCGTTTTCCAAGGCGCCTGAGAAGTTGGAACTGGCCAAAGTGAAATCACGGCCTTTGCCCGCTTTGGCTCCAATCGAGCCGGCGCGCGATGTGGCCCCCCTATCAGCCACGTCTGAACCAGTGCGGGAGATCGAGCCCGTGAAAGTAGTAAAAATCGCAGAAACCTTGATCGGCCCTGACACCGACGACTACGTTTTCCCGCCTGTTACGCTTTTGCAGGAACCGTGCGTCCAGGAAACGGCCATTATTAGCCAGGAGGCGCTGGAACAAAGTGCCGGGCTGCTCGAAAGCGTGCTGGAGGACTTCGGGATTCGCGGCGAGATCATCGACGTGCGGCCAGGTCCAGTGGTTACCCTCTATGAATTCGAACCGGCGCCGGGCGTCAAATCCTCGCGTGTCATCGGCCTTTCGGATGATATTGCGCGCTCCATGTCGGCCCTGTCGGCGCGCGTCGCGGTCGTGCCGGGCCGCAACGTCATCGGCATCGAACTGCCGAATCCAGTCCGTGAGACCGTCTATTTCCGCGAACTGATCGAATCCGAAAACTACGGTGAGACCCGCTTCAAGCTGGCGTTATGCCTGGGCAAGACGATCGGCGGGGAGCCGGTGGTGGCAGAGCTCGCGAAGATGCCGCATCTTCTGGTCGCGGGTACCACGGGTTCGGGCAAATCGGTGGCGATCAATACCATGATCCTCTCCTTGCTCTATCGGCTGAAACCGGAAGAATGCCGGCTGATCATGGTCGATCCGAAGATGCTTGAGCTTTCAGTCTATGACGGCATTCCGCATTTGCTGACGCCGGTTGTGACCGATCCGAAAAAGGCCGTTATGGCACTGAAATGGGCGGTTCGCGAAATGGAAGACCGTTACCGCAAGATGTCGCGGCTCGGCGTTCGCAACATCGATGGTTTTAACGCGCGCGCCGCATCGGCCCGGGCAAAAGGTGAAACGATCCTGTGCTCGGTACAGACCGGGTTTGACCGCTCGACCGGCGAGGCAATCTTCGAGCAGGAGGAAATGGACCTCGCGCCGATGCCCTATATCGTCGTCATCGTGGATGAAATGGCCGACCTGATGATGGTCGCAGGCAAGGAGATCGAGGGCGCCATCCAGCGGCTCGCCCAGATGGCACGCGCTGCCGGCATCCACCTGATCATGGCGACACAGCGCCCTTCGGTTGATGTCATCACCGGCACGATCAAGGCGAACTTCCCGACCCGCATCTCCTTCCAGGTGACCTCGAAGATCGACAGTCGGACGATCCTTGGCGAGCAGGGCGCAGAGCATCTGCTGGGGCAGGGGGATATGCTGCACATGGTCGGCGGCGGGCGAATCGCGCGTGTCCATGGTCCGTTCGTGTCGGATGAAGAGGTCGAGAAGGTGGTCGCGCATCTGAAGACGCAAGGGCGCCCGGAATACCTTGGAACCGTAACCGAGGATGCGGAGGACACTGACGAGGCCGCGGAGGAGGACAGCGCGGTTTTCGACAAGGGCGCGATGGCCGAGGAAGACGGCAACGATCTCTATGACAAGGCGGTCAAGGTCGTCCTGCGCGACAAGAAGTGCTCGACCTCCTACATCCAGCGTCGTTTGCAGATTGGCTATAATAGAGCCGCTTCGCTCGTCGAGCGGATGGAGAGGGAAGGGCTTGTCGGACCGGCAAACCATGTCGGCAAACGCTCGATACTTTCCGCCATCCGAGAGCCGATCGAGATGCCGGCTGGCGACGAGGATTGATCACGTACTGCACGTGGTGGGGTCAGGGGATTTGATCGTCGCTTCCGATTGTGGCGGCGATCCACGGGGCTACGGTAGGTCGCAGGAGTGGCCCGCTACAGCGCATAGCGAGCGATAGTCTGGTCGCTCAGGATCATCGTCGATGCATCAGCTCCACGGCTGCCATGGTAAGCGGCATGGCCTCCACGTCTCCTCGCAGCGACGCTCGCCGATGGCCAGCGCAAGCGTCGTCTTTCCGACCTAGCGAGGCCCGATAAGGGCGACGGCCGGGCTCCTGTCGATGAGTTCATCCAGCTGAGCAGTAATGCGGCATTCGATTATCCTTGCATTTATGGAGTTCGATTCCATTTTTGCAAGGAAAGAACGAGGAGCGCGCGCACCGTCTGACAGCGCCGTAGGTCGATGCCTTCACTCGGCATTACGTCGGCGAACGCCAACTCCTGGGAATAAACGTCGCGTCGTCAGAACGCTTCTACCTTGAATGGGCAGGTTGCTGAGGGATTTGGCATGTCCAAGGGCCAGCTTGCCGAGACGGCTGGATTGGCTCGGGAAACGCTCTATCGGTCTGAGCGGGCACGGGCCGGAAAGGCGCAGGGACGTGTGCGCGAGATGCTTGAAATCATCAGTAGAGTCAGTGACTGGGCGGGCGGTAAGGAACAGGCCATGGCCTGGTACCGGGCACAACCGCTCCCCGCATTTGGTGGTCGAACCGCGGAAGCGCTTGTCAAGGACGGCAAGGCTGGCGCGGTTCGGGACTATCTCGATCACATGGCGGTTGGTGGCTTTGCGTGAGATTTGCCGTGACCTGTTACCGTGCGCATGATCCACGTTGGTCATACAAGCCTACATCTGGCGATGGTACAGCAATTAGGGGCGCGCGCTTCAATCCTCGAGGCGTTCCCGCACTCTATCTCGGTTTGAGCATTTTGACGGCTATCAAGGAGGCTAATCAGGGCTTCGCCCATCGTATCGATCCTTGCGTCTTATGTTCCTATGAAGTTGACTGCAAGAATATCGCGAGCCTGACGACGGGTGAGGGGAGGGCAGAATTCTCGGTCACGATGGACGAAATGGCTTGCGCTTGGGCGACAGCACTTGCGGACGGTGACCGTCCGTCATCTTGGTCAATTTATGATCGGTTGAAGGCCAAGTGTATTGCCGGCGTTCTCGTACCAAGTTTCGCGCCGGGGGCGGATGCTGAAGACCAGAATCTGGTGCTGTGGAAATGGGGACCGGATTTGCCGTATCGGGTTACAGTATTCGATCCGAGCGAGCGCCTGCAGAAAGAGCAGTTTTCCTGGCGTTGACACCTGAACCGGGTCATCCCTTCCCGGCCTATGGTCGTTTCAAGTTGGAATGGCTAGTCAGGTGGTCCAAGGATCGAGAATTTCGAGTCCGAATCCTTCAAAATCCTTCGTATTGCGCGTTGCGAGGGTGAGATCGTGCGCTATCGCGGTCGCAGCGATCAAGCCGTCCATCGAGGCGAGCCCAAGACCGCTTCGCTTGGCAAGCCCCATCAAGTCACCCCATGCCACGGCGACAGACTCCTCTATGGGAATGACACGGCGCTCAAAACGTTGCGGCAGATCCCGGGCCAGCCATTCCGCCAGCGCGTCACGTTTTCGCCCGCTGTCCATCAGCGCAACGCCACGCCGAATTTCCGCAATCGACACGACGCTGATGAAGGCACGATCTTCGTCAAGCCCATCAAGCCATTGCAAAACGCGTCCGTCAGGACGCGGTTTGGTCACCTCGGACAGTACATTGGTGTCGAGCAGCAGTCTCACAGCGGCAGATCACGCGGTTCGTCGCGTTGACGCTCAAGGTCCAAATCGGCGCCACGGAGCGGCGATTCCATCAGAAATTCCGCAAGTGAGCCTTTGCGTACCGTCTTTCTGTGCCATTCCTCGGCCGAGACAACGACGACGCTCGGTTTTCCGTTTCGGGTGATCGTCTGGGGCACGGATTGTGCGCGTTCGATAACCTCCGAAAATTTCGCTTTGGCGCCGGCGACCGTCCAGCTTTTGTCGTCCAGTACCGGTGGTTGCATTGTTCGCTCCTGACTATAGTGACTAGAATGACTATATAAGATAGCTCCACCCAAATGCAAGCAGTAGCGCGCTGAAGCGTCTTTAGGTCAGCCAATACCAGCGCCGGGGTTGCCGGCCAACCGGCCCCGCGCCTTGGCAGCCTTCATCCCTGCCTTGGTGCTCGGCGATCAGAGCGCGCT
>UCOA01000004.1 GCA_900474095.1 Hyphomicrobiales bacterium
TCGCCGCCGATGATCGCCAGCGCCACCGGCAGGCCAAGCGCACCAGCGCGCGCCACTGATTGCGGCGTGCCGCCAACGGCGATCCACAACGGCAGCGGATCGTTGAGCGGGCGCGGATAAACGCCGCGGCCATTGATCGGCGCACGCTTCTCACCAGCCCAGGTAACCTTCTCGCCCTCGCGTATGGCAAGCAGCAGGTCGAGTTTCTCAGTAAACAACTGGTCGTAGTCCTCGAGGTCGTACCCGAAAAGCGGGAAGGACTCGATGAACGAACCCCGGCCGGCCATGATTTCGGCGCGGCCGTTCGAGATCAGATCAAGCGTCGCAAATTGCTGGAATACCCGAACCGGATCATCCGAGCTCAGCACCGTGACGGCGCTGGTCAGCTTGATATTTTTCGTGCGCGACGCGGCCGCCGCGAGGATCATCGCCGGCACAGACGCGACATAGTCAGGCCGGTGATGCTCGCCGAGCCCGAAGACATCGAGGCCGACCTGATCGGCCAGTTCGATTTCCTCGATCAGGTGACGCACCCGCTCCTCGCCTTCCCTGCCGCGCCCCGTCGGGGCCTCGGGATGAACGTCTCCGAATGTGTATAGACCGAGTTCCATGACTTCCTGCCTGTTTGACGGACCGATTTGTGGGCGAAGCTGTTGCTTGACCTCACAGATAAACATGCTTGGAGGCATATCCCAGCACGAAAGCTGAAACACTGCGTTTCCCTGAGCTTCAGGTTTCCCACGGATTACGAAGCTGCGCACCGGTGCTCATGAAATCGCGTGTGTTGCGTATAACAAGAACGAAATTGTGATGAAGGGCTGTCGCTGCGATGAGCGCGTCGGCATCAGGGCGGCGGTCGGGAACTGCGCTGCATCGCGTCGCTGTACCACAACATGCCGGTTTCCAACTCAATGATAAAAATGACGGATAGGTATAGGGCCGTTGCCGGTTGCGTTGCCGACCACCGGACGACTACAGGGTTGGCCGTTCCCTACCCGCTTTGCGCAGCTCGCAAATCACGTTGGTGTCGAGCAGATACATCAGGAACATCCGGGATTTTCATCCTGGAAATGCGCCGTTCCGGCAACTCGAATTCAACATCCGCCGCCTTCAAAGGTCGCTTAACGTCCGCTTCACCGCGCTACGCCACCCCTTCAATTTTCCGGCCCGGCATTTCTCGTCCATCTTCGGCTCGAAACGACGATCCCTTGCCCAGGATGTGGCGAAATCCTTCTGGTTCGGCCAGACTCCTGCCCGGCTGCCGGCAAGCCAGGCAACGCCAAGGGCGGTGGTTTCAAGGATGGTCGGCCGATCCACCGGGGCATCGAGCAGATCCGCGAGGCGTTGCATCGTCCAGTCAGACACCACCATGCCACCATCGACGCGCAGGACCGTTTCCCTGCCATCGCTCTTCCAGTCCTTATGCATGGCATCGAGCAGGTCGCGCGTCTGGTAGCAGACGGCCTCGAGTGCCGCGCGGGCGAACTCGGCCGGACCGGTGTTGCGCGTCATGCCGAAGATCGCACCGCGCGCATCCGGATCCCAATGCGGAGCGCCGAGGCCGGTGAAGGCCGGAACCAGATAGACCTCCTGCGACGGATCTGCGCTTTCGGCGAGCGTACCGGCATCGGGTGCAGCCTTGATCACCTTGAGAGCATCACGCAGCCACTGCACGGAAGCGCCGGCAACAAAGATCGAGCCTTCCAGCGCATAGGTGGTTTCGCCGTCGAGGCGATAGGCGATTGTCGTCAGGAGCCGGTTCTTCGAGCGGACTATGTCCTGACCGGTGTTGAGAAGCGCGAAGCAGCCGGTGCCGTAGGTCGATTTCATCATGCCGGGCTGGAAGCAGGCCTGGCCGATGGTAGCGGCCTGCTGGTCACCGGCGACGCCCAAAATCGGGACTTCGGCCCCGAAGATCGAAGCGTCGGTGACACCGAAATCGGCCGCGCAGTCGAGCACTTCCGGCAACATCGCTTCTGGTACGCGCAGGATTTCGAGGAGATCGCGGTCCCAGTCGTTAGTGATGATGTTGTACATCAGCGTGCGCGAGGCGTTGGTCGCATCCGTCACGAAGGACTTGCCGCCCGTCAGCCGCCAGATCAGGAATGTATCGATCGTACCGAAGCAGAGCTCACCCTTTGATCCGCGGGTGCGCGCGCCCTTCACATTGGCGAGCATCCAGGACAGCTTGGTGCCGGAAAAATAAGGATCGAGCAGCAGCCCGGTCTTTTTCGTGAAGGTCTTTTCCAGCCCCTGTCGTTTCAGCTTGTCGCAATATGAGGCCGTGCGGCGGTCCTGCCAGACGATGGCATTGTGGATCGGCTTGCCGCTCTGCCGCTCCCAGACGACAACGGTCTCACGCTGGTTGGTGATGCCGATTGCCGAAAGATCACTCGTCTTGATACCGGCCGTGCGGATGGCCTCCTTGATTGTCTGGACAACAGTGTCCCAAATCTCTTCGGGATCATGTTCGACCCAACCGGATTTCGGAAAATGCTGCTTGAATTCCTTCTGCCCGGAACCGACCACCCTCTGGTTCGCATCAAAGATGATCGCACGGGTCGAGGTTGTGCCCTGATCGATCGCGAGAATAAATCCACTCATTCTGCCCCTCCCAACGTTTTTGACCGGCGATCTCTCCTCCGCAAGCCATTTCAAAAAACTTCAATATGATACAAAAACGAATGTCAAACGAAAACAAAACGCAAATGAATGTCTTTACGGCGCTGACAAAGCAACTGCCTGCAGTGACAAAAACACAATTGTCACGATGCCGGTTTTGGGCATAGTTTCAAAAGTTGAATTAACAAGTAAAAGGGACCGCATGACCCAATCCGCCGGCAGCATCCGATTCATTCTGAATGACCGGGACATCGCGCTGACGTCGGTGGCGCCAACCGGAACACTGCTCGATTTCCTGCGTCTCGAACGAAGGCTGACGGGCACGAAGGAGGGCTGTGCCGAAGGCGATTGCGGTGCCTGCACGGTGCTCGTCGGACGCCTTCGCGGTGATGATCTTATCTATGAAAGCGTCAATGCCTGCATACGGTTCACCGGATCTCTCAACACGACTCACGTCGTGACCGTCGAGCATCTGGCGGCAAAGGATGGAACGCTGCACCCGGTTCAGCAGGCCATGGTGGATTACCACGGCTCGCAATGCGGGTTCTGCACGCCGGGCATCGTGATGTCACTGTATGGACTGTGGCTATCGAAAGACAGGCCAAGCCGAGCCGCCATCGAAAAGGCGCTGCAGGGCAATCTCTGTCGATGCACGGGCTACGAGCCGATTGTCAAAGCTGCCGAGGCCGTCGGCAGGACAAAGCCCGATGCTCTGTTCGAACCGCTGCTCAAGGAGCGGGAGGACATCAAGGCCCGCCTGAAGGCAATGCGCAGCGACCGGACCATCTGTCTCGGCGATGCCGGCGCCCGGTTGATCGTTCCCGGCTCGACCGCAGATCTTGCGGAAACCCTGCACACCTATCCGCAGGCCACCGTCATTGCCGGCTCAACCGATGTCGGCCTCTGGGTCACCAAACAGATGCGCGATCTCGACCCCGTCGTCTTCATCAACGGCATCGAGGATTTGCAGTCCATCCAAACCAATGGCGACGGGATCACAATCGGCGCAGGTGTGACCTATTCGGCGGCGTTCGACGTCATCTCGGCGCACTACCCGACGTTCGGACGCTTGCTTGACCGGCTGGGCGGCGAGCAGGTGCGCAACATGGGCACGATCGGCGGCAACGTCGCCAACGGCTCGCCGATCGGCGACACGCCGCCACCGCTGATCGCGCTCGATGCCAGCGTCACGCTCCGATCGAAGGCCGGGCAGCGAACCGTCCCGCTTGAGAACTATTTTATCGAGTATGGACGGCAGGACCGCAGGCCCGGCGAATTTGTCGAAAGTATCTTCGTGCCCAATCTGCCGGACGGCGATCATTTCGCCGTCTACAAGATTTCCAAGCGCCGCGACGAGGATATTTCCGCGCTCTGCGGCGCCTTCCGTATCGCGCTCGACGGCAACAACCGAGTGACATCGGCACGGATCGCCTTTGGCGGCATGGCCGGAACGCCGAAGCGGGCGGCGTATGTCGAAGCAGCACTGATCGGGCAACTCTGGAACGAGGAGACGGTCAAAGCAGCGCAAACCGCGTTCGAACAGGATTTTCAGCCGCTCACCGACTGGCGCGCCACCGCCGCCTATCGCATGCTGGCAGCGAAGAACCTGCTCATGCGATTTTTCCTGGAGACGTCCGGTGGAGAAGCCGTGCAAATTCAGAGATTTGAGGGTGTGGCATGATGCGCGCCGGTCGCAACACCCCTCCCCAACCCTCCTCACAAGGGGAAAAGAGTCTAACGAGCTTACCGCATCTCCATGCATTTTTGGTGGGGAAGGAGACGGCGCATGCGATCAGCCCCCTCCCCCTTGTGGGGACGGTCAGGGAGGGGCCTTTCTTCATTGGTGCCGCCAGCCATACAGCGGAGATTTGACTGATGGACAAATCCACCTTCGACGAGCGCAAGACGATCGCCGGTCCGATGCATTCGGCCCTTCGCCACGACAGCGCCCACAAGCATGTCTCCGGCACCGCCGACTATATCGACGACATTCCGGAACCCGCCGGAACCTTGCATGGTGCGCTCGGAATGACGGACCGCGCCCATGCCGAGATCGTCGCGATGGACCTGTCCGAGGTCGCGGCTTATCCCGGCGTCGTCTGTGTGCTGACGGCCAGGGACATGCCGTACTCCAACGACATCAGTCCGAGCCATCTCGATGACGAGCCGGTGCTTGCCGATGGCCTCGTGCAGTTTCACGGCCAGCCGGCCTTTGCCGTGATCGCCGAGACCCGCGACATCGCCCGGCGGGCGGCATCCAAGTCGAAGATTACCTATCGCGACCTGCCGCATTTCACCGATATCACCGAGGCGCTGGAGAACGGCGCAGAGGTCGTCACCAAGCCGCTGACGCTTGCGCGCGGTGATGCAGAGGCGGAACTGGAACTCTCGCCTCGCCGTCTCGCTGGCCGCATGCGCATCGGCGGCCAGGAACACTTTTACCTCGAAGGCCACATCGCCTTGGCTATTCCCGGCGAAGACGACGAGATCACGGTCTGGTCCTCGACCCAACATCCGAGCGAAATACAGCACATGGTCAGCCATGTGCTCGGTGTTCCCTCAAATGCCGTGACCGTGCAGGTTCGGCGCATGGGCGGCGGCTTCGGCGGCAAGGAAACGCAAGGCAGCCAGTTCGCGGTTCTGGCGGCCGTCGCTGCCAAGAAGCTCAACCGCGCCGTCAAAATCCGCCCCGACCGCGACGAAGACATGACGGCCACCGGAAAACGCCACGATTTCCTCGTCGACTACGATGCCGGCTTCGACGACGAGGGCCGCATCCATGCCGTGAAGGCGAACTACGCCGCCCGCTGCGGCTATTCCTCCGACCTCTCCGGCCCGGTCACCGATCGCGCCCTGTTCCACGCCGACAGCTCTTATTTCTACCCGCACGTCAAGCTGACCTCGCAGCCCCTGAAAACGCATACGGTCTCCAACACCGCCTATCGCGGTTTCGGTGGTCCGCAGGGCATGATCGGCGCCGAGCGCATCATCGAGGAAATTGCCTATGCGCTCGGCAAGGATCCGCTCGAAATCCGCAAGCTGAATTTCTACGGCGAGAAGGGGGCGGGCCGCGACCTCACGCCCTATCATCAGCAGGTCGAAGACAACATCATCCACCGTATCGTCGCGGAGCTGGAGGAGAGTTCGGACTATCAGGCGCGACGTGAGGCGGTCATCGACTTCAACAAGTCGAGCCGCATCATTCGCAGGGGCATCGCGCTGATGCCGGTGAAATTCGGCATCTCCTTCACCATGACCGCCTTCAACCAGGCCGGCGCGCTGGTGCATGTCTATCAGGACGGCTCGATCCACCTGAACCATGGCGGCACGGAGATGGGGCAAGGCCTTTACGTCAAGGTGGCGCAGGTTCTGGCCGAGAGTTTCCAGGTCGATATCAGCAATGTGAAGATCACCGCGACGTCGACCGGCAAGGTGCCGAACACCTCGGCGACCGCGGCCTCGTCCGGCTCCGATCTCAACGGCATGGCGGCCTACGACGCCGCCCGGCAAATCAAGGAACGCCTGGTCGATTTCGCCGCCGAGCGCTGGCAAACGGAGCGGGAGAACGTCACCTTCGTGCCAAACCACGTGAAGATCGGTGAAGAACTGGTGCCTTTCCCGGATTTCATCAGCCAAGCCTATTTCGCCCGCATCCAGCTGTCCGCTGCCGGCTTCTACAAGACGCCGAAAATCCACTGGGACCGCAACACCGGCCGCGGCACGCCGTTTTACTATTTCGCCTATGGAGCCGCCGTCTCGGAGGTCTCTATCGACACGCTGACCGGTGAATACATGGTCGACCGCGTCGATGTGCTGCATGATGTCGGCAAATCGCTCAATCCCGCCATCGACATCGGTCAAGTGGAAGGCGGCTTCGTTCAGGGCATGGGATGGCTGACCACGGAAGAACTCTGGTGGGACGACAAGGGCCGGCTGAGAACCCATGCGCCATCGACCTACAAGATCCCCCTCGCCTCCGACCGGCCGCGGATTTTCAACGTCAAGCTCGCGGAATGGGCCGAAAATGCCGAGATGACCATCGGCCGCTCCAAGGCCGTCGGCGAGCCGCCCTTCATGCTGCCGATCTCGGTGTTGGAAGCTCTTTCCATGGCCGTCGCCAGCGTCGCGGACTACCGCGAATGCCCGAGGCTCGACACTCCAGCGACGCCGGAACGGGTGCTGATGGCGGTGGAGCGCCTGCGCGCAACGAAGGCGTGAGGACGCGCTGGAATATCACCGAAATTCTGGCGCCGATCGAGGCTTATCGGGTCATATCCGAGTCCTGACGCGGATCGCGTCCGTCCATAAAACCCATGTCCCGTTTCATGTAATCCGACATGGTGCCGAGATCGAGTTTCGGGTAGCCGGGGCGAAGATAGTGAAGTGCCTTTGACAGCCGCAGACGCCAGCCATCTGTTCTACTAGGCAGGATTGTTTCATATTTTTCAATAGATTGGCAATGCATGACGGCACCCGTGTCTGCGTGAATGTGATTGCAACATGTGCGCAAACATGCTCAAGTTCCAATCGAACAACCGTCTGCATGCATCAAGAGAACTTATCCATGAAGATGTCAAAGCAGTTCCCCTTGAATGCGCTTCGCGTCTTTGAAGCGGCGGCGCGGCTTGGCAGCTTCACCCGCGCGGGCGAGGAACTCGGGATGACCCAGACGGCGGTCAGCTATCAGATCAAGTTGATCGAGGAGAATGTCGGCGAACCGTTGTTCCTACGGCGACCGCGGCAGATCACGCTGACGGAGGTTGGCCAGCGATTGGCGCCACGCGTCACCGAAGCCTTCGAAATGCTGCAGGAGGCCGTTCTGTCGGCGCGAGGCGATGTGGATAGCGCATTGCTGATCAGTTCGACGGCGACATTCGCCTCGCAATGGCTCGCCCGCAATATCGGCTCCTTTCAACTGGCGCATCCGAACATCGCCGTGCGCCTGACGACCGGCGAGAAGATAATCGATCTCACGACAGGGGCGGCTGACCTTGCCATCCGATCCGGCACTGGCGCCTGGCCTGGCCTCGACAGCCATCCATTGATGCGCATCCAGTTCACGCCGATGCTGAGCCCGGCGCTCGCCGAAACTATCGGCGGCATCCACGAACCACGCGATCTCCTAAAGCTCAGAATCATCGACGCCGGCGACCCGTGGTGGCGGCTCTGGTTCGAAGCCGCTGGCGTCCAGAATCCGGACCTTGACGGCAGGCCGACGAGCAGGCTCGGCGCACAGACTTTCGAGGCGCGCGCGGCGGTTGCCGGACAGGGCGTTGCCATCCTGACGCCGGAATTCTACTCGGACGACGTCGCGCTCGGCCGGCTCTATCAGCCCTTCGAACTGCGTTGCAGCGACGGACATGACTATTGGCTCGCCTATCCGCATGCGCGCCGCAACACGCTAAAAATCCGTACCTTCCGCGACTGGATTCTGGGCGAGCTCGATCCCGAGGCCAACGGCTTGCGCAAATAGCGCTTGACGACGAAATCGCCCCCTTCCCCCACCACGTATTTTTGCGCAAGGTGCGAGTGCGGAGGATGAAAGGGGACCTGAATGTATGAATTCGCCATCGCCTGGGAATGGCTGGCCTTTGCCGTCCGCTGGCTGCATGTGATCACCGCCATCGCCTGGATCGGCTCCTCCTTCTATTTCATCGCGCTCGACCTTGGCCTCGTGAAGCGTGATCATCTGCCGGCCGGCGCCTATGGCGAGGAATGGCAGGTGCATGGGGGCGGCTTCTATCACATCCAGAAATACCTCGTTGCGCCAGCAGCCATGCCGGAACATCTCACCTGGTTCAAATGGGAGAGCTACGTCACCTGGCTGTCCGGCTTTGCCATGCTCTGTCTGGTCTATTACGGCGGCGCGGACCTTTTCCTCATCGACCGGCATGTGCTGGATATCTCCGCGACCACGGCGATTGCGATCTCGCTTGCCTCTCTCGGCATAGGCTGGATTTTCTACGACCTGCTGTGCAAATCGCCGCTCGGCAAGAATACCTGGACGTTGATGGGCATCCTCTATGTCGCCCTGGTCGTCATGGCCTGGGGCTACACGCAGGTCTTCACTGGCCGCGCCGCCTTCCTGCATCTCGGCGCATTTACCGCGACGATCATGTCGGCCAATGTCCTCTTCATCATCATGCCGAACCAGCGCGTCGTCGTCGCTGATCTGATCGCCGGGCGCACGCCCGACCCGAAATACGGCGTCATCGCCAAGCAGCGCTCGCTGCACAACAACTATCTGACCCTACCGGTCATCTTCTTCATGCTGTCGAACCACTATCCGCTGGCTTTTGCGACGGCCTATAATTGGGTGATCGCGGCACTGGTCTTCCTGATGGGCGTCACCATCCGCCACTGGTTCAACACGACCCATGCCCGCAAGGGCAAACCGACCTGGACATGGCTGGTCACGCTCTTGATCTTCATCCTGATCATGTGGCTATCTACAGTGCCTAAGGTCCTTACCGGCGAAGCCTCGGCCGGCGTGTCGCCGGTCTTCCGGCAGTTCGCAACAAACGCGCATTTCCCAGCAGTGAAGGATACGGTCTCGACCCGTTGCTCCATGTGCCACTCGGCGGAACCCGTCTATCAGGGCATCAACCGACCGCCCAACGGCGTGATCCTGGAGAGCGACGCGGAGATTGCCGCGCGTGCCCGCGACATCTACATCCAGGCCGGCCGCAGCCACGCCATGCCGCCGGGCAATATTACTGACATGACGGTGAATGAGCGTAAACTGCTGACGGCGTGGTTTGAAAGCTCGGTTTCTGAAGGCAGGACTGAATGACCGCAACGCTCATTCGTGGACGCACCCTCAGTTTCAGGCACGCACCGGCGGGCTTGGAGGACAAGGGCGCATATGGCTACGAGCCCGATGGCGCGCTGCTGATCGAAGATGGCCTCATCCTCGCGAGCGGCAGCTTTGACGCGATGAGGGCGCAAGCGCCCGATGACGCGGTGGAAATCGATCACCGCCCCCACCTGATCCTGCCCGGCTTCATCGACACGCACCTGCATTTCCCGCAGATGCAGGTCATCGGCTCCTATGCCGCCAACCTGCTCGAATGGCTGAACACCTACACCTTCCCGGAGGAGTGCCGCTTCGTCGAGACGGCGCACGCGCAGCGGATAGCGACGCATTTCTTCGATGAGATGGTGCGTCACGGCACGACCACGGCGGTCGCCTATTGCTCGGTGCACAAGACCTCCGCCGACGCCTTTTTCGACGAGGCGCTGCGCCGCAACATGCGGATGGTCGCCGGCAAGGTGATGATGGACCGCAATGCCCCGCAGGGCCTGCTCGATACGCCAGAAACGAGCTACGATGAGACCCGCGCGGTGATTGCCGAATGGCACGGCAAGGGCCGCAACCACGTCGCCATCACCCCACGCTTCGCCATCACCTCGACGCCCGAGCAGATGTCGGCGGCGCAAGCACTCGTGCGCGAATTTCCAGACCTGCATGTGCAGACGCACCTGTCGGAAAACCGTGACGAGATCGATTTCACCTGCTCGCTCTACCCTGAAGCCAACGACTACACCGATGTCTACGCCCGCTACGGCTTGCTCGGCCCAAAAACGCTGTTCGGCCACTGCATCCATCTGTCGGAGCGCGAAATGGACGCAATGAGCGAAACCGGCTCCGTCGCCGTCCACTGCCCGACCTCAAACCTCTTCCTCGGCTCGGGGCTTTTCCCTTTGCGGACTTTGACGAACCGTGACAAGCCGGTGCGCGTCTCCTTCGCCACTGACATCGGCGGCGGCACCAGTTATTCCATGCTGCGCACCTTGGACGAAGCCTACAAGATCCAGCAGTTGCTGGGCGAGCGGTTCAATCCCTTCGAGAGTTTTTACTACATGACGCTTGGCAATGCCCGGGCGCTGTCGCTCGAGGAGAGGATCGGCACGCTGGAACCGGGCACGGATGCCGATTTTACTGTGCTCGACATGACGGCGACCCCGGCCATGGCGCTGAAGGCCGAGGTGGTGAACTCGCTCGCCGACGAGCTGTTTTTGCTGCAGACCATGGGAGATGATCGGGCGATTGCCGAGACATATGTGGCAGGGGTAGCGGCGAAGACGCGACTGGGCACACCCTCCCCTTAAGGGGGAGGGTCGGAGCGAAGCTCCGGGGCGGGGTGACCCTCGCCGATCCCTCACTCGACGGCACGTCTCTGTTGTCTTTTATACGGCTGACAAGATCGGCGGCGTCTTGCGCCCGCAGATATCCCGCATAAGTTCAGCTCAGCAATCTCGGCCTGAACGGCTCGAGACTACCGATCTGCACCTCGCTGAGGCCTTCTCCATCGAACGGTCGAAAAAAGGGAGGCTTTTAAGTGGTGGATCGTTCCGCGGTCAGGATCCGAAACCCTCCTCCTCCACCATCTCCCTGATTTTCCGAGCCTTCTCGAAGTGATCCAACTTATGCGTACGGATCCACCAGTCAGCCGCCTCCATCAGCAATTCGGGGTCATCATTTTTGTTCGCGAAGAAAGCGTAGAAGGAGAGTCCGACGCCCGGACCCTTATCCGCAATTTTGCGATCGCAGACGTCCACGATTTTTTGCCTCAAGCTGGCTCTCATTCACTCATCCTATGCGCGATTTTCAATCCGCCGTTGTGAGGGAAATTGGCCAAAGCGCAAGGGAATAACACCGACTGTCTATCCTTTCCAAGCCGCAACCGCCTGCGGTTTCACGTCAGCTTCCCCAAGAACCAGCGTGCCATGGGCGGGGCTCGTCCAGACCTCCGTCCCGTAGTTGAACGCAAACGTCACGCCGCCGCGCTTGCGCAGTCGGATATGATCCGGAAGCGCAACCGTGTCGAGCCCGGCCTTCGCCGCCAGATGCGCGAGCGCCTGCTGCAGCAGTTCCTGATCCGGCCAGCAGGCAAGATAGTGATGTCCTCCCCTGGCCGTCAGCGCCGGATCGCCATTGGTGAACTTCGCGAGCACCTCGCCATCCGTGTCGACATATTCCCGCCAGCGGATGGCGGCTCCGGAGACAGCCCCTGATACTGCATCGTCCAGTCCCGGGCGCAACGATGACACCTGCGTGACCCGAACGCCAGTCAGCGCGGCAAGCGGGCCGGGCGGCAGATTTTCGGGAATGGCAAACTGGCGCGTGCGCGAGCCTGAGCGTGGGCCGTAGAGCACAATGCCCTCGGCGGCGCTGAAGGCCTGCAGGGCGGCTTCCGAGACCATCATCAGCGACGGAACGAGCACCAGCTTGTAACCGTCGAGAGGCGCGCCCGGGGGCACGAAGTCGACGTTGAGACCGAGCTTGCGCACCGCCTCGTACCAGCGGAAGGCCAGATCGTGATACTGGAAGTCCCTGCCCTGCGGCTGGATGACAGTCGCCCAATAGGTCTCGTAGTCATAAACGATTGCGACCGACGCCTGCTCGGTTGCCGGCAGATCGCCGGCTGCAGCGATCTCCTGGCCAACGATCTCCGCTTCGCGCCCGCCGGCGGACAACGTGTCCGAGCCCGGCAGGTTGAGCCCCGCATGCATCTGCTCCTGCGCGAACGGCGCTTGGCGCCAGCGGAAGTAGCTGACGACTTCGGCGCCATGTGCCAGCGCCTCCCAGGTCCAGAGCCGTACCATGCCGGGTTTCGGCACCGGGTTCCACGGCGCCCAGTTCACCGGTCCCGGCTGCTGTTCCATGACCCATAAACGGCCACGTCCGACACCGCGGTAGAGATCGTGGTGGAACGGCGCGATGTCCGGATGCGAGGTTTCCGCCCAACGGTTCCTCTCTTCCTGGCTGAATGGGAATTTCTCGACGAAGCCGATCGGATAACTATCCCACGAGGCGATATCGAGATTTTCACCGACCTTCCAGTGATCGAAATCGTTGACGAAACCCATGAAATTATGGGTGATCCAGCGGCCCGGCGAATGCTTGCGGATGATCTCGCACTGCATCTTGTCGTAGGCAGCCACCTGCCCGGACTGGAAGCGCCAGAAATCGAGCCGCGCCGCCGGATTGGTCTCGGTGACAGTCAGGTTCGGCAGCACGACATCCTCGAAGCTCGCCACCTCCATCGACCAGAAGACATTGCCCCAGGCTTCGTTGAGTTGCTCGGTCGACTGGTAGCGCAGCCTGAGCCAACGGCGGAATGCCTTCAGGTCTTCGGCCCCCCAGGATTGCGTCGTGTCGTGGCAGCCATATTCGTTATCCGTCTGCCAGCCATTCAGCGCCGGATGCTCGCCGTAGCGCTTGGCGATGATCTCGACGATGCGAGCGCTTTCACGCCACCAGACTTCTGAGGAGAAGGTATAGTGCCGGCGCGAGCCGAAACCGCGTACATGGCCGTTCTGATCGACCGGCGCGATCTCGGGATATTCGTCCATCAGCCATTTCGGCGGCGTCGCCGTCGGCGTGCCAAGCACGACCTTGAGCCCGGCGGCACCCAGCGTATCCATGGCTCGGTCGAGCCAGCCGAAATCGAACGTGTCGCGCTTCGGCTCCAGCCGCGACCAGGCGAATTCGCCGATGCGCACGAAGGAAATGCCCATGTCCCGCATGCGTCGGGCGTCCTTTGCCCACCATGCTTCTGGCCAGTGTTCCGGATAATAGCAAACGCCCAACATTACTTCGTCAAATCCCCGTTGATGATAGCGACGCCGGAGGCGTCGAAAAGGTGGCAGGCCCTGGCCGGGATACCGATGCGGAAATCCGCGCCCGGATGTGCTGTGGCAAGACCATCGGCCTTGACGGCAATGTCGGTGCCGTCGCCGAGGCTGACATAGAACATGGTTTCGGAGCCGAGATATTCGGCGAGCCGGAGCTTTGCCGGCAAAATGGCCCCGTCCTTCCCGTCGGCATCGATATGCTCGGGGCGTATGCCGAGGGTCACCGCTTGACCATCGCCGACGCGGGCATGTCCGGCCGGCAGCAGGAGTTCGACGCTGCCGGTCAGGGTGACGCGGATCTGGTCACCGGCGGGTGACGCCGTCGCCTTCAAAAAATTCATTTTCGGCGAGCCGATGAAGCCTGCGACGAAGATGTTCTTGGGCCGGTGGTAGAGTTCCAGCGGCGAGCCGATCTGCTCGATCGATCCAGCGCTGAGGACCACGATCTTGTCGGCCATGGTCATGGCTTCCACCTGATCGTGGGTGACATAGATCATTGTTGCTCTGAGATCCTGATGCAGCGTGCTGATCTCGGTGCGCATCTGCACCCGCAGGGCCGCATCGAGGTTCGACAGCGGCTCGTCGAACAGAAAGACTTCCGGATTGCGCACGATGGCGCGGCCGATGGCGACGCGCTGGCGCTGGCCACCGGAAAGCTGCGACGGCTTGCGGGCAAGCAGCGGCTCTAGCTGCAGCATCTTGGCGGCGCGCTGCATGCGCTTTTCGATCTCAGCCTTCTCATGGCCGGTCATGCGCAGGCCGAAGCCGATATTGTCGGCGACCGTCATGTGCGGATAGAGCGCATAAGACTGGAACACCATTGCCACGCCGCGATCGGAGGGGCCGACATGGGTCATGTCCTTGCCGCCGATCGTGAGTTCGCCCGAGGAGATTTCTTCGAGCCCGGCAATCATCCGCAACAGCGTAGACTTGCCGCAGCCGGAGGGACCGACGAAGACGCAGAACTCGCCGTCCGCGATGGAAAAATCGACGCCCTTGATGACGCTGACCGAGCCGAACTGCTTGGTGACATTGCGGAGCATGACGTCAGCCATTGGCCCTGCCTTTCGATAAATGTTGAGATGTGGAAAACGCAGCGATCATCCCTTGGTCGCTCCCAGGGTCAGCCCGGCGATGAAATGTCTCTGCATCAGGAAGAACATCAGGACCGGCGGCATGGCGGCAACGATGGAGCCGGCCGACACCAGATGCCAGGCGGCGATCCACTGGCCGTTCAGCGAATATAGACCGGCCGTCACCGGCATGGCGTGCTGCCCCTGCACCAGAACAGTCGCCCAGAAATAATCGTTCCAGATGAAGGTGAAGACCAGCACCGAAAGGGCGGCGATCGCCGGACGCATCAGGGGAAGGACAATATAGCGGAAGATCCGCCATTCGCTGACGCCTTCGACACGGGCGGACTCGATCAGCGCAAAGGGCAGAGACGTGATGAAATTGCGCATGAACAGCGTGCAGAAGCCGGTCTGGAACGCGATATGGAAGAGCACCAGGCCGGAGATGCTGTCATAAAGCCCCGCCTTCAGCGTCATGTCGCGCACCGGCACCATGAGAATCTGGAACGGGATGAAGTTGCCGGCGACGAACAGGAAGAAGATCAGCAGATTGGCGCGGAACTTATAGACCGCCAAAGCAAAACCCGTCAGGCAGGCGAGCCCGACCGCACCGATCACCGTCGGGATCGTCACCTTGAAGGAGTTGAGGATGTACCAGCCAATAGGAGAATCCCTGAAGACCGCAGTATAGTTGTCGATGCCGGCGAAGCGCGAGGGCATGCCGAAATAGTTTCCGGCGGCCAGATCCGAGGACGGCCGGACAGAGGTGATGGCAACGCCGATCAAAGGCAGCAGCCAGACGATCAATGCGACCGGCAGGATGATCGTATAGGCATGGCGTACCCAGGGGGAAGCCTTCTGGACAGGGGTCGGAAACATCAGGCGTGCCTTTCCCGCATCAGCATGCGCACGATGAACAGAGTGATGAAGATCATCATGATCATGAAGAGGACAACGGCGATCGCCGCACCATAGCCCATGCGGTAGCCATATTCCGACAGCGCCTGCTCATACATGTAGAACGACAGCACGCGGCTCGAGCCGTAGGGGCCACCATCCGTCATGATCGAGACCAGGTCGAAGGAACGCAATGCGCCAATGACGGTAACGACGATGGCAATGAAGGTGGCGGGACCGAGCTGCGGCAGGATAATGTGCCACAGCAGCGACCAGCCCCTCGCGCCGTCCATGCGCGCGGCCTCCACCTGCTCTGGGTTGATGTTGTTGAGGCCGGTCAGGTAGAGGATCATGCAATAGGCGATCTGCGGCCAGAGGCCTGCGGCGATGATGCCAAGGGTGACGTAACGCTCGTCCGCCAGGATCGCGATGCTATGGCCGGTCAGTGTCTTGATCAGCGCCGAGAGAAGGCCGAAATCGGGCGCGTAGAACCAGGTGAAGATAAGGCCGACGACGACCTGACTGATGACGAAGGGAAAGAAGAACAGGGACTTGTAGAGCCGGATGCCGGCGACCGTCTGGTTGAGGAACAGCGCCACCGCAAGGCCGGCGGGAACCGCGAGCAGGTAGAGCACCAGCCACAGGATGTTGTTTTTCAGCGAGGTGTAGAACGCTTCATCGTCGAGAAGCTCGACATAGTTGGCGACGCCGATCCAGGTTTTCGGGCCAAGCCCGTCCCAGTCGTAGAAGCTGATCCAGATCGACTGGAAGATCGGAATGATCACGTAAATCGCAAACATGATCATGCCGGGCGCCAGAAACAGCCAGGGCGCCAGCCGCTGCTGGTTGCGCTTCCAGAAACCGGATGTCGGAGAAACGGTGCTGCTCATCGCTGCTACCTTGCTGAGTTTTTTGAAAATCGACCGCAGTCCGGTATCCGCCCCTCACCCTAGCCCTCTCCCCGCAGGCGGGGAGAGGGGACAATAGAGTTTGCCGCTTCTCCCTTCGCCCCACCTGCGGGGAGAAGGTGCCCGCCCTTCTTGTCTAAAAGGGAGGGCGGATGAGGGGCTGGCGCCGATTTGAAGATTACTTGTAAATACGCCCGCGTGCCTTTTCGAGGCGTTCGAGGATCGCGTCGACATTGTCCGGCTTGACCATGAACTGCTGGAAGCCTTCCATGCCGACCTTGGCCATTTCAGCCGGTGCGTCGCGGTCGTAGAACTGAGCAAGCGCATAGGCATTTGCCAGCATTTCGAATCCGGCCTTCAGGAACGGATCTTCCGACTTGGCGGACTGGTTGTTGACCGGAAGCTGTCCCAAGACCTCGTTCATCTTGGTCTGGGCTTCGGGCGTTGCCAGATAGGCGAGGAACTTGCGTGCATCTTCCTTGTTCTTCGCACCCGATGGGATGTGGAAGGACTCGGTCGGTGCATCTTCGGCCATCGGGATGCCGGCAGTGATTTCCGGGAACTGCAGAAAGCCGATCTGGTCGTCTTTCAATCCGCCGTCCTTCATCGCGGCAACGGCGAAGTTGCCCATCAGGTACATCGCCGCCTTGCCCTGGACGAATTGCGGAATGGCGTCCTGCCAGTCGATCGCCGCATGGTTTTCAAGGAAATAGCCGGGCTTCACCAGCTCGGCCCATTTCTCGAACACCGCCTTCACTTTCGGATCGGTGTAGGGAACCTTGCCGGCGGTCAGGTCCATGTGGAACTCGTAACCATTGACGCGCAGGTTCAGATAGTCGAACCATCCGCCGGTCGGCCATAGCGCCTTGGTGCCGATTGCAAAGGGCGTGATGCCGGCTGTCTTCAGCTTTTCGCAGGCGGCGACCAGTTCGGCCCAGTTCTTCGGCGGCGTGATGCCCTGCTCTGCGAAGATGTCTTTCCGATAGTAGATGCCCCACTGATAGTAGGAATAGGGGATGCCCCATTTCTTGCCGTCGATTTCCATCGACTTGACGGCGGATTTCAGTTGATCGTCCAGCTTGTTTTCGGTCCACAGGTCAGTGACATCCTCGAACAGGCCGGCCTTGACAAAGGGTGCCATGCGGTTGCCGGAATACCAGGCAACGACATCGGGGGCATCTGCAGTCAGGAAGTTGCGGATCGCCGACTTGTAGCCTTCATGGTCGAAATTGTTCCACTTGACGGTTACGTCCGGATGGGCCGTCTTGAAGCCCTCAAGCAGCGTCTCCATCGCCTTCTTCGGCGCCGGATCCGACTGGTCGGAGTTGATGACGAGTTCGCCTGCAAAGGCGGCGGACATGGTGAGCGCATAGCCGAGCACGAGCCCGGTAGCGGCTTTAAAAGAAATCATAATATCCTCCCAAGGATCAGCGTTTGGTCCGGTGTGTTCTGCGGTTTATCCTGTTCCTCTTTCCCGCAGGAGCAGCTTGACCTTGCTGCCGAAACCCGCAATCTTCTTCCGACATTTCGACTTAGACTTCCGGTTTTCTAACATCAGCGGGATATGAAATGAAGCGGCGACCGAAACTCGTGAACAGGCTCGGGGCAACGCCGGTCCACCCGGAACGCGACCCGGCGCATCCGCTGGTCGTCTTCGGCGATCACCGTTTCTGCGCTGGCGACAATATCAACGTGCGGCGAATGGAAGGCCCGCACATGCACAGCCAGATCGAGTTCAATTTCGTGCTCGAAGGCGAGATGACCTATTGGTTCGACGGGCGCGAACTCAGCGTCTCAAAGGGGCGGCTTTGCCTGTTCTGGGGCATGATCCCGCATCAGGTAACCGATCTGAAAGAGCCGACCCGATTCCTCTGCTTCTATGTGCCGATGTCTGTTTTCCTGGCTCTTCCAAGCCTAAGCCGGTTCCGCGATGCGGTCTTCCGCGGAGCCATGATCGAGGCACTCGATATCCGCCCCTACGACCGCGACATCTTCATGCGCTGGCGTGAGGAGCTTCTGTCCGGAGATGACGAACTGGAACAGATCGTCCGCCAGGAACTGGGCGCCCGCGTGCGCCGCCTCGACCGCGAAGGCTGGCGCGACCTGCGCGAGCAGGGATCAGCCGTTGCCTCGTTCGAGCATCAGGACGCGACCCGCATGTCCCATGTCGAGCGGATGATGCGCTTCATCACCGAACATGCATTGGAAAACATCACCGCCGAGGACGTGGGACACGATGTCGGCCTGCATCCGAACTATGCCATGGGTATCTTCAAGCGCACTGTCGGCATGACCATCAACCAATCGATTCTTCGCCACCGCCTCGACACCGCCCAATCACTGCTCATTTCAACGGACCTGCCGATCACGAGCGTCGCCTTCGAGGCAGGTTTCGGTTCGCTCTCCCGCTTCTATGAAGCCTTCCACGACCGATTCGGCACGAAGCCCGGCACCTTCCGCCGTCGCCTTGCGAAGCCGCCCCGGGCACGCGAGGTGCACGCGACGGCCGATGGGCAGATTGCGCCACAGGACTGAACGTTGCCTAATCAAAGAGGTAAATTTATTTTACCTCTTCTCCCATCCGGCTCTTAACAACCATTCGCGAAACATGGTATGGCCGGGCCATCCCTGAAGATGGAAGCCCGCGCCATGTCCAAAATCCTCGAAATCCGCGATCTCAAGGCGGCCGCCAAGCGCCGGGTGCCAAAGATGTTTTTCGATTATGCCGACAGCGGAGCGTGGACCGAAGGCACGTACCGCGCCAACGAGGAAGATTTCTCCAAGATCAAGCTGCGCCAACGGGTGCTGGTCGACATGACGAACCGGTCGCTCGAAAGCACGATGATCGGCCAGAAGGTTTCCATGCCGGTTGCGCTTTCGCCGACCGGCATGACCGGCATGCAGCACGCCGACGGCGAGATGCTGGCGGCGAAAGCAGCAGAGGAATTCGGGGTTCCCTTCACGCTATCGACGATGAGCATCTGCTCGATCGAGGATGTGGCCTCCGTAACGACAAAACCTTTCTGGTTCCAGCTCTACGTCCTGCGCGACCGCGACTTCGTCAAGAACCTGATCGACCGGGCCAAAGCGGCGAAATGCTCGGCGCTGGTACTGACGCTCGACCTGCAGATCCTCGGCCAGCGCCACAAGGACCTGCGCAACGGCCTGTCGGCGCCTCCGAAGTTCACGCCAAAACATATCTGGCAGATGGCAACGCGGCCGCTCTGGTGCATGCAGATGTTGCAGACCAAACGCCGAAGCTTCGGCAACATCGTCGGCCACGCCAAGAACGTCTCCGATCTCTCGTCGCTTTCGGTCTGGACGGCGGAGCAGTTCGATCCGCGGCTTTCATGGGAAAATGTGGCCGAGATCAAGGAGATGTGGGGCGGGCCGCTGATCCTCAAAGGGATTCTCGACGTCGAGGACGCGAAGATGGCGGCACGAACCGGCGCCGACGCGATCATCGTTTCCAATCATGGCGGCCGCCAGCTCGACGGTGCCCCCTCCTCGATCAGCATGCTGCCGAAAATCGTCGATGCGGTCGGCGACATGATCGAGGTCCATGTGGACGGCGGTATCCGCTCCGGTCAGGATGTGTTGAAAGCGATCGCGCTTGGTGCCAAGGGCACCTATATCGGCCGCCCCTTCCTCTACGGCCTCGGCGCCGGCGGCAAGGCCGGCGTAACACTTGCGCTCGATATCATCCGCAAGGAGCTCGACATCACCATGGCGCTCTGCGGCAAGCGGGATATCCGGGACATCAACCGCGATGTGATCGCAGAGTAACTTTAACTCCCTCGATAGGTCGAGTAGCTGAACGGCGAAAGAAGCAACGGCACGTGATAGTGGCTTGCCGCATCGGCGATTCCAAAGCGTAGCGGGATGAGATCGAGGAAAGCAGGTTCCGGCAAACTGGCGCCCGCCGCTCGCAGATAGTCCCCCGCGTGGAACAGCAATTCGTAAGTTCCAACCGAGAATGCATCCCCCTCCAGCATCGGCCCATCGACCCGGCCGTCACCGTTGGTTTCGACGGTCCGCAGCAGGCGGCGCTGATCTCCGTCGATGACAAACAGGTCGATTTTCAGACCCTGTGCCGGTTTGCCGAGTGCGGTATCGAGGACGTGGGTTGTCAGGCGGCCGGACTTGCTCATTGGGATTTGCTCGCGCTCACACAGGGTTGGAAATAATGAAGGGCTCGTCGTAAAAGACTTCGACCAGATTGTTGCCCGGACCCTCGCGATCCACAACGAGAAAATCGCTAACCGCGCCGACGGCCATCAGCGGATGGTGCCAGACATTGCGACCATAGTTGACACCCTGGCTCCCGGTCGCAAGGAAAACGCGCGGGAAACCCGGTTTGCCGTTGTCGTCCGGCGCGACGACAGCCAGCCACGAACCGCCGCGGATCGGCGAAAAGCTTTGCGACCCCAACGGATGGCGTTCCATCATAGTCAGACAATAGGGGAAGCTGCGCGGCTGGCCGCGAAAAATGTTGATGATCACGCGGCCGCCTTCGCCCGTCACATCGACATAGGCAAGCGCGTGAAACCGCTCGGTCGAGCCACCGTTGATCAGCCGCAGGGAGGCCGGGTCCGTTTCGATGACCGTGCCGAAGGGAGCGAAGGCGGCCTGCGTCAGAGGCTCGATCGTCAAGAGCAGCGGCATCAGATTGCCGGTCCCGCCATAGAAAAACATGGCGGCATAGTGTCAGGCATTGTCTTCTCCCGGAAGCATGGAACGCAAACGCAAGAGCGCGATCTTTTCGACCTGCGCTGAAGCCGTCTCAAATTCCTCTTGCCGGTCATTGTCAATCCGCCTTTCGAAGGCAGACAGAATATCGTCCTTGTTCAACCCCTTCACGGCGATAATGAAGGGAAATGCGAATTTTTCGGTATAGGCAGCGTTCAGTTCGGTAAAACGAGCATGTTCGGAAGGTGTCAACCGGTCGAGTCCGGCGGACGCCTGTTCTGACTTCGAGTCCTCGGTCAACTCTCCTGCGATCGCCAACTTTCCCGCAAGATCGGGATGCGCCCTTAGAACCGCAAGGCGCTCGGCATGCGCAGCAGAACGGAATGCCGTCACGAGCGCCGCATGCACGCCGTCGGCCGTCAGCGCAACATGCGGATTTTGATCGAAGGCCCGTTCCGCCACCCAGGTCGAATGCTCAAAAACACCGCCAAAGCGCGCGACGAAGTTTTCGCGTGCGCTCATCGCAAACCGCCTTCCGGCGTGTGATGCTCATACCAGTGCCGGGCGATATCGATACGCTTGGGGATCCAGACCTTCTCGTGGTGCAAGACATAGTCGATGAAACGGGCAAGCGCCGCAGCCCGGCCGGGGCGGCCGACAAGGCGACAGTGGAGGCCAACATTCATCATCTTGGGACTGCCTTCCTTGCCCTCCGCATAGAGCACGTCGAAGGTGTCCTTCAGATAGGCGAAGAACTGGTCACCGGAATTGAAGCCCTGCGGTGTCGCAAAACGCATGTCGTTGGCGTCGAGCGTGTAGGGGATGATCAGATGCGGATTGTCCTTGGTGAGGCCGGGAACCCAGTAGGGCAGTTCATCGGCATAGCTGTCGGAGGAATAGACGAAGCCGCCTTCCTCCAGAACGAGTTTCAATGTGTTGTTCGACGGCTTGCCCTGGTACAGGCCGAGCGGATGGGTGCCGGTCAGTTCCTTGTGCAGGCGCACGGCTTCGCGGATGTGCTTTCGCTCTTCCTCTTCCGGAAAATCCTTGTATTCCAGCCAGCGATAGCCATGGCTGGCGATCTCCCAGCCCGCTTCCTTCATGGCGGCGACCGCTTCGGGATTGCGCGCCATGGCGAGCGTCACACCATAGACCGTCACATCGACATTGCGGCTGGTGAACATCCGCCAGAGCCGCCAGAAGCCCGCACGGGCGCCGTATTCATAGATCGACTCCATGTTGAGATTGCGCTGGCCGAGCCAGGGTTGCGCGCCGACTATTTCCGACAGCAGCGATTCGGACACCTTGTCGCCGTCGAGAATGCTACTTTCGCCGCCTTCCTCGTAGTTGACCACGAACTGCACCGCGATGCGCGCATCGCCCGGCCACCGGACCTGCGGAGGATTGCGGCCGTAGCCGATGAGATCACGCGGATAAGATTGCTTTACCATCAAATCACCCTTCGAATTTACCGCGAACGGTACCATCCGGGGCCAGAAAATCGAAGTCCAAATGGCGGAAATCGTTGTCTATCCAACGCGGGAACAGGCTACAGCGCCACGCGTCAGACCTGACGCGCAAAGGACGCTGTAGCCCTATTGAACTGCCGCATAATTCTATCCTTAAATCGATTCCGATTTAAGGAATTATGCAGTAGTGCCCCAACTGCAACAACCCGGCCTCCTATCAGCAATTCGCCTGCAGACGACGAGCGACGAGCGCCGCCTTGGTCCCGGAAGCGCCTGCCGGCAGGTCCGATATCGTCGTTGTGCTGACGCGCGCGCTGGCTGCAAGCGGTCGGTGCTCCGACAGCTTGCCGAGCGGATGCTGAGAATGGACACGCAGCGGCGCTCCGGCCTCCGGCTCGATAAAGAGCGCCAGGCTGGAAATCTTCAGCGGCTCGTTCAGCAAAGGTCCGAAAAACTCACGCAGCGCCATCTCTAAGCGAGTGTTGAGATTGGGGTGAACCGGTCCCGTCAGCATCATGTGAAAGCGATACTCGTCCATCACATAGGGATAACCCCAGCGATGCAGGTTGGAAAACTGCGGCGCCGTCAGCCGGTCCGGATCCCGCCGCTCGATCTCCACATCACTCAGCGGCGCACGGAAGGTGTCGAACGCCTGGACGACCGAGGCGGCGAGGTGGCTCATCTCGTCGCAGGGAACAGAGGGCGCCAAACCATAGAACTCACCAAGCCTTGCGATTTCCATGCGCGGGATCTCGAACGGCGTCACAGTGCTGGCAAAATGCATCAGGGATTTCAACAGCGCCGCTTCGCTGGTTTCGGCACGAAGCCGGAACGGTGCCTTGATCGTGCCGTGAAAACCGTAGCGGCGCGGTACGGCCGTGTGGAACGCCAGCTCCTGCCGGCTGAAGCCGGCGACCGGGGGCGCCTCCGGCGCTTCGCCGGAATAGACGTTACGGCCAAGCCAGCTTGCCGCTGCGACCGACAAAGGATCATAGATCGACGGCGTAAAATAGATGGCGTACCGCATCGGCTCCGCTCCGTTGCAACTCAATATGCGAGCGGGGTTACGTGATTTGCGTGACAGAATGACGAATAATAATGGTCGCCAACCAGCCGCAGTCACCTCAGTCCGAAAACCTCGGATTTCTCGGCAAAAACCAGCAAATTTTGTCGGAACCAACCAGCTTGTGCTTCGTTTTGTCTGCGGTACCACCAAAAACGGAGAAGAATCGTGACTTACCAAGATACCAATCGTCAGGACGCCGACATCAGGGAAACCCACGACCTGATTGCCAGCGACAAGGTCGAGGGTACCCGCGTTTACGGTCTGGATGGCAAGCACATCGGCTCGATCGAACGCGTCATCATCGAAAAGCGCAGCGGGCGTGTTTCCTACGCCGTTCTCGCTTTCGGCGGTTTCCTCGGCATGGGCGAGGATCACTACCCCATCCCGTGGGCCAAGCTCACCTATGATGAAAGCCTCGGCGGCTATCGCACGGATCTAACGCGCGAGCAGGTCGAGAACGCACCGAAGTATCACGGCGACGATGAATATGAATGGAACAAGGAAAACGGTCGCCGCGTCTATGACTATTACGGCGTCCCTCCCTACTGGATGTAAGCGGATAGGCAGGACTGCTCACGGCCCCGCTGTTGCGGGGCCTTTGAGTTTCAATAGGTCCAAATGCGAGTGGCAGCGGAATGATGCAGGCAGAGTGTCATCGGGTTCGCCGCAGATTTCACCGATCACGCTCGCCGCCAGACGATGCGCGATGCCGAAGCTGATCTTGAAACCGCCGGTCAATACGCGGATTCGCCTGTGATCCGGATGGCGTCCAACCATTGGATCGCGCCCTACAGCCTTCGGACGCACGCCAGCCCAGCGCTCTATCACCGACGCCTCGCGAATGAGCGGTACGAGGTCTGTCGCGCGGGCCAGAAGGATACCCAGTTGTTCGTCTGTTGAAAAAGGCACCTCGAAGGTGTTTTCGCTGGTGCTGCCGACGGCGACCATGCCGTTTTCATGCGGCACGATATAAAGCCCGTCCGTGAAGACGACCGGCAGGCTCGGATCGAAATCGGCTTTCAGCAACGCCGCCTGCCCTTTGACGCCTGTACCGGTCGAAGCGGTCGCGGTCGCCAAGCTGTCGAGCAGGGGAAACGCGCCAACGCCGTTGGCAAGGATGCAGTCGCCAAAAGCCTCCGCGCGGCCATCCGCGAAGTCGGCGCGTCCCGCGGCCGCATCGATGTGAACAACATCCCGCCCCTCTTCGATCCGCACATACCGCGACCGGCGCAGATAGGCGGAGAGCATGGCAAGGTATGGCCGGGGCGCGACCCTTGCGGCGAGTGTGTCGAATACCACGCCTTTTTCTGCAAAGGCGCTGTCGAGCCAATTGTCCACCGGAGGCTGGTCGTGGACATGCCAGTTGAATTGCCTGTTCCCGGCGCGCCAGTTGATGAGCGCGTCCTGCTCATGGCGAACGGCAATATCGCGCAGATGCGGCTTGGCTAGAGGCATGAGGCGGCCCGAACGGCGATAGCCTGCGGAAAGGCCGGTCCCGGCCTCAAGCGTTGCAATTTCACTTTCCAGAGAGACGAGGGCGTCGAACTGAAACTGCTTCTTGGCGTTCCACCGGTCGGGCATATGCGGCATCAGTGCGCCGAGTACGCCGCCGCTCGCGCCCGCGCCGATCGCAGCGCGCTCGACCAGCAGCGTTTTCAGTCCGGCCCGCTCGGCCATCACGCCGGCCCAGAGCCCCATGATGCCGCCGCCGATGATCAACAGATCCGTCATCGATTGACCTTCTTGAGAGTGGAGATTATCGGTTCGCCATGACCCGCGAGAACCCGGAAAATACAGCTATGCCCGATCGGCAAACGCTTGAATGGCATGAGGGCGATATGCCCTATTCGCAGGAGTTTGGCGACCATTTTTATTGCCGCGAAGATGGCCGGCTGGAATGCGGCCATGTGTTTCTCTCTGGCAATGGCCTGCCGGAGCGCTGGCGGCGGCCGGGCGAATTCCGCATCGGCGAACTCGGCTTCGGCACCGGCCTGAATTTCTGCGAAACCTGGCGGCGATGGAAAGAGACCTGCACCGAAGGCGGAAAGCTTCACTTCGTCTCGTTCGAACGCTTTCCGATGCAACCCGGCGATATCGACAGGGCATTGTCACGCTGGCCGGAAATCGATATCGAACGACAAGCCCTCGTTGCACAATGGCCAGAAAAGCCGAGTGGATACGTCACTCTGGACGTCGGCAGTGATATTCGCCTTACCGTCGTCTGCGGCGTCGCGTTTGAAGAGATCGCCCGCGTTCCCGGCATGTTCGACGCCTGGTATCTCGACGGTTTCGCCCCCCGACGCAATCCCGACATGTGGTCGCAAGAGCTGATGAGCCTGGCCTGCGACAAGACGGTCGATGGCGGCACGTTCGCCACCTATGCCGCTGCCGGCTTCGTGCGCCGCAACCTTGCGGCTGCCGGCTTCGCCATCGAACGACGGCCCGGCTTCGGAGCCAAGCGTGAAATGCTCTGCGGCGTGAAATCGACATCCCGCGTCGTTTGAAAGCCAGCCCCCGCAACCATCCTTCTCTGCCAAGGAAGTTTGCTGTCGCAAATGGTGGCGCATGCCGGGCGCTGAATCTGCACGATGATTTTCTGTCCAAACCGATGGAAAAGCCATGAGTGAGAACGAACCTCCACACTCCTCTCTGACCGACGACGATGTTCCCGTGGAACGCCGCCGTCGAACCGGCGGGCGTGGAGCGGACCGGTCGCGCAAGAGTACGGGCGGCTCAAAATATCTCAACCTTGTCAATACAATGGCAAAATCCACCGTCCTGACGGAGGGGGCGCTGGAGGCCATTCACGATGCCTCGCTGACGATCCTTGAAGAAATCGGCATGGACGTCATCCTGCCTGAGGCACGCACCCGCATGAAGGCCGCCGGAGCCGACGTGACGCCCGGCACCGACCGCGTCCGCTTCGATCGCGGTCTGATCATGGACATGATGTCATCCGTGCCGTCCAGCTTCACCATGCATGCCCGCAATCCCCTCCGAAATGTCGAGATCGGCGGCAACAATCTGGTCTTTGCGCAGATCGCATCCGCTCCCTTCGTCGCCGATCGGGAGGGCGGACGCCGGGCGGGTAACCAGGAAGACTATCGCAAGCTGGTGAAGCTTGCCCAATGCTACGACATCATCCACACGACCGGCGGCTACCCGGTCGAGCCGATCGATATCCACGCCTCGGTACGCCATCTCGATTGCCTCGCCGACATGGTAAAGCTGACCGACAAAGTGTTTCACTGCTATTCGCTTGGGGCACAACGCAACCTCGACGCTGTGGAAATCGCCCGCATCGGGCGCGGCATCACCGCCGAGCAGATGGAGGGCGAGCCCTCCCTGTTCACTATCATCAACACGTCGTCGCCGCTGCGCCTCGACGGACCGATGCTACAGGGCATCATCGAGATGTCATCGCGCAACCAGGTTGTCGTCGTCACGCCCTTCACCCTGGCGGGTGCCATGGCGCCGGTGACGATCGCCGGCGCGGTGGTCCAGCAAAATGCCGAGGCGCTGGCGGGTATCGCCTTTACCCAGATGGTCCGGCGCGGATCGCCGGTCATGTACGGCGGCTTCACCTCCAACGTCGACATGAAGACCGGCGCACCCGCTTTCGGCACGCCGGAATACATGAAGGCCGTGATTGCCGGCGGACAGCTCGCGCGCCGCTACAATATCCCTTACCGGACGTCGAATACCAATGCGTCGAACACCCTCGACGCACAGGCCGCCTATGAATCCGCGCTTTCGCTCTGGGCGCTGACTCAAGGCGGCGGCAATTTCATCATGCATGCGGCCGGCTGGAGCGAGGGCGGGCTGACGGCATCCTTCGAGAAATTCATTCTCGACGTCGACATGCTGCAGATGGTCGCCGAATTCCTGAAACCGCTCGACGTCAGCGAGGATGCGCTTGGTCTCGACGCCGTCCGCGATGTCGGTCCGGGCGGTCATTATTTCGGCACGGCGCACACGCTGGCACGCTACGAAACGGCCTTCTACTCGCCGATCCTCTCCGATTGGCGTAATTTCGAGACCTGGACGGAAGCCGGGCGGCCGACGACCTATGATCACGCCAATCGCGTCTTCAAGGAGAAGCTCAACGAATATGAGCGCCCGCCGCTCGATCCGGCAATCGAAGAGGAGCTCGATGCCTTCGTTGCCCGCCGGAAGGCCGAGGGCGGCGTTCCGACCGACTTTTAGCGGGATCAGTGGGACATCGCCGAGCGGACCGACGAGATCAACTTGTCGGTCGGAAGGTTGCTGTAATCCTTGGATATTTCCACCAAGGTTTTTGCGCGCGTGGCGGGAGAGAGGATGGAGCGCAAGTGGCCCAGCGTCTGCGGGGCGGCACAAAGCACGAGGCGGTCGAAGGCCCCTTCCTGCGCATACATGTCGAGCTTGCTCGCGACGTCGGACGTAAACTTCTGTTGTTTTTCGCGCACCGGGTCGCTCGAATATTCCATTGCCGAGCGCCCATGGCCGACCGAGGAATGGCTCCGTCCCGGCTTGTCGGCCATGATGTCCTGGACGCGCTGGGTATCCAGCTGAAAAATCTCCTGCTCGGGGCTCTGGTGTCCGTCCTTGAAAAAATTCACTCCCTTCAACAGACGTGCTTGATTTCCATCGGCGGCAAGAATCCATGTCGTCGTCATCGTCGTCTTCTCCTCGAGCTTAGCCACCCAAATGTTCACAACACCTGTGGCGCGGCGAAATGAACGCGCAACGCACCTCACTGCGGGAACGCGGCACCCAAGGGAACCAACGCGCAGGACAAAGGAAGGTTCCTGAAAATACCACAGACTCGGGGATGGGCAAAGATGACAACCGCATCTGCCTCCCCCGAATCACCCGCTATGTCAGGGCGGAATCACCATTTGGCTGGAACCGCTAGCGAACCTATTTTGCTCCACTCTGCGGTATCACGGCAGCCCCTCGACATCCGGACCGGCAGCATCACGTTTGTCACCGGAGAAACCGCATAACATTCCATCCGCGCCATAACCACGCGGCAATATCATCCCGGTGGCCGCCGGCTGGAAATCCTCGTAAACGGGGTAGTTCTGGCAGGCGGCGAGTTTCAACTTCTCATGCCGTCGAGGTCATTCCCTTCGCACCTGCAAAAACTAGCTCTTGACTTTTGACGGCAAAACAACGACATGGGGCCAGCGTCACCTTCTGGCCGCCGCGTGAGCGAGCCCTGCGGGATTTTACCGATCCGTACCGAAGGATAAGCGCACCAGAGAATGTCTTGCCAAACGCGGCAGGATGCAGCGCAGACAGCTTAATCAACCCACAAGTTCCCAAATCACGCGGGGTTCTTGACGCAAGGCGAAACCGGAACCGCATGGTGCAGTTCCGGCGATGTTCGTTTTGCGCCCCCGAAAAGGTAATACATTGACCACTTTTAAAGACCTTGGCCTCTCCGAGCATGTTCTTTCGACCCTCTCCTCCCTGGGGTTCGAAACGCCGACGCCAATTCAGGCTGAAGCGATCCCGCTCGTGATGGAAGGCCATGACCTTATCGGTCTTGCCCAGACAGGCACTGGCAAGACGGCCGCTTTCGGCCTGCCGATGATCGAAAAGATGCTCGCCGATGGCAAGCGCCCCGATCCGCGCAACATTCGCGCCCTCGTTCTGGCTCCGACCCGCGAACTGGTGAACCAGATCGCCGCGAACCTGAAGGACTTCGTCAAGAAGACCCCGATCAAGATCGGCCTTGTCGTCGGTGGCGCCTCCATCAACAAGCAGTCCGAGCAACTCGCGCGCGGCGTCGACATTCTCGTCGCCACGCCCGGCCGCCTTCTCGACCTCATCGCTCGCAAGGCCGTGACATTGACGCAGGCCCGCTATCTCGTTCTCGACGAAGCCGACCAGATGCTGGACCTCGGCTTCATCCATGACTTGCGCAAGATTTCCAAGCTGGTTCCGAAAAACCGCCAGACGTTGCTGTTCTCGGCCACGATGCCGAAGGCAATCGCCGAACTTGCTGCGGAATATCTGAGCAACCCGAAGCGCGTCGAAGTTTCGCCTCCGGGCAAGGCGGCCGACAAGGTGGAACAGTATGTTCACTTCGTCGCCGGCGCCAGCCAGAAGACCGAGATCCTCAAAAAGACGCTAACTGACAACCCGGACGGCCGCGCCATGGTCTTTTCGCGCACCAAGCACGGCGCCGAGAAACTGATGAAGCATCTGGAGCATGTCGGCTACTCCGTCGCCTCGATCCACGGCAACAAGAGCCAGGGTCAGCGCGAACGGGCCTTGAAGGCATTCCGTGACGGCGAGACGCGCGTTCTCGTCGCAACCGACGTCGCTGCGCGCGGCATCGATATCCCGGGCGTCACCCACGTCTACAACTATGACCTGCCGGAAGTGCCGGATGCCTATGTCCACCGTATCGGCCGTACTGCCCGCGCCGGTCGCGATGGTATTGCCATCGCCTTCTGCGCTCCGGACGAAATCCGACTGCTGCGCGACATCGAACGGCTGATGAAGATCGACATCGCTGTTGCGAGCGGTGACGTTCCGGCTGACCGCGCCCGCCCGAAGGGTGCCCGCGGTGGCAATGGCGCCCGCAATGCTTCACGTCCGGCCGGCAACGGCCACAACGAGCGGCGTCCGCGTCCGCAGGGCGGCAGCGACAACGTGCACCGCGCCGAACGCTCGGCTCCGAGCCCGTTTGCAGGCGACGATCTTCTGGTAACTGGCGAAGGCCAGCAGAAGAAGCAGCATCGCAAGGGTCAGGGCCCGGCAGCTCAGGCTGCCCACGAGCAGGCACTCGCCAAGCGTCCCGGCGGCAACCGCAACGGTCGCCCCGGTCAGAAGCAGGGCGAATGGCGCAACCGCAACCACGGCGGCAATGCCGCTGGCGGTCAGAACCGCGAAGGCGGTAATGCCGCCGGCGCCCAAGGCCAGCGCCGCCGCGCCAACGGCAACGGACCGCGCCGCGAGGAGGCATAAGCCTCTTTTTATGCGTCCAGCGAACTGAAAGCGGCGGGCTCGACCCGCAGTTTT
>UCOA01000163.1 GCA_900474095.1 Hyphomicrobiales bacterium
GGCCCGCCGGTCTGCAGGACAACGACCGTGTGCGGATTGACCGCAGCGATGCGGGCGATCATCTCGTCCTGGCGACCGGGTAACGAAAGACCGGGCAGGTCGCGGCCTTCAGTATCCCACTCGCCTTCGCGGCCGGCAAACACCACTGCCACATCGCATTCGTGGGCGCGGCTTACCGCTTCCTCGACAGCTTCGTCACCCAGCGGCACTTCGACACCGAAGCGGATGGCGCTGAAGGCGATCCCTTCAAAGGATTCGTCGAGTGTACGGAAATCGATCGACACCGCGTAAACGTGGCCGGCCTCAAGTGTCATTTCGTTGCGTACCTCGACATTGCCGAGACCGAAGAAATTGTCGCCTTTCTGCCAGCCATCCTGGCAATTCACCAACAGATGACCATCGACAAAGAGCTTGCCGAGGCCGGCGGTGGTCATGCCGAAGACATGCTCGCCGCTTGTCTCGGGCTTGAAGCTCCCGGTGACCCGGGCAGAGAAGCTCTTGCGGTCGACCACATCCGGCAGATCGAACCAGAAGAACTCACCCGCCGTGCCATCCTGACGCCAGACAACAGGGCCGCTGCAATCGGTGCTGGCGAAGAATTCGACAGCGAGCGGACCGGAGAACAGCCGGGTCAAACGATTGTTCTGCACGCCCCTGGCATGAAACACGCTGTTAGCGCCGGAAAGCGTCTTGCGGATGCCTTCGAGCGGGCTGACCTTGTAGTGGGCGTTGATCTGAGCACTGCCGCCACCCATGACCCGGGCTTCATCGGCATTCGGCCCGAGAACGGCGATCCTGTCCAGCGATGTCTTGTCGAGTGGCAGGATGCCATTATTCTTCAAGAGCACGGCGCCCTCAGCGCCGAGCTTGCGGATGAGCGCCCGATGATGCGGATGGTCCTCGGCCTTCTCATCAGTCATCAGCGGATCGGCGAATGCGCCGACGCGCTCCAGAAGCAAGAGCATGCGACGGGCCGATGACCGCACGGTCATGGGGTTCACCTTGCCGTCTTTTACCGCCTGGACGAGCTTTTCCCCGCGATCGCGCGCCGGACCCGGCATTTCTAGGTCAAGCCCTGCATTGACGGTCTCACCAGTCGAATGAGAGCCGAACCAGTCCGACATGACGATGCCCTCGAAACCCCACTCCTTGCGCAGCACTTCGGTCAAAAGCCAGGTATGCTCGCTGGTATAGATGCCGTTCAGGCGGTTATAGGAGGACATCACCGCCATGACGCCGGCTTTCTTCACCGCCGCTTCGAAGGGCGGCAGATAGATTTCGCGCAAAGCCCGCTCATCGACATCGGACGACATTGTCTGGCGTTCGATTTCGGATTCATTCGCTGCAAAATGCTTGACGGTTGCCGCGACCCCGCCACCTTGGACGCCCTCGATGTAGGCGACAGCCAGTTCGGACGTCAGATGCGGATCTTCCGAGTAGCATTCGAAATTGCGGCCATTGAGGCCGGAGCGGTGGATGTTGACGGTCGGCGCCAGGAGAACGCGGGCGCTCTTGGTGCGCGCCTCCTCGGCCAAAGCGGTGCCCATGTCCCGCACCAGCTCCGGATTCCAGCTCGCGCCGAGCGCAATCGCGGCCGGGAAACAGGCCGATTTCACGCCACCGACCAGCGATCCGCCGCCGCGCGCTCCATTCGGTCCGTCGGTTACCTTGATCTTTGGAATGCCGAGCCGCTCAATCGGAACCGTCGTCCAGAAGTCCGCGCCCGATAACAGGGATACCTGCTCTTCAAGGGTCATCTTGTCCAGAAGTGCGTCGATCATTCGGTCCCCTCCCTTATGACGATGTTTCGAATGGTGTTCACCTGACGCCGGGAACCAGCGCGCTCACAAAAACATGCACAAAATCGCAAAAGGCGGCTACGGTCTATACCAAAGGCACGCGTTGTTCGATGGAATACCATGAGCCGAGTGCCACCAAAATCGTGACGGAAATACAGATCGCAGCGAGGCTGGTAAAATCCGGCCTCTAAGCCACCTCGAGGCAACTATTCTGGCGGATCTTCACCGCAGGTCATTAGGGTTTCATCGGCCCCCGAAAGGGTGCAGGTTTCCGTATTTTTGAAACGATCCGCGTCGATGGCCGCGTGACGGATCCTGCTTCAATCAACCGGCATTGATAAAAGAGGTCGTCCGCGCTGCCAACATGGCGTCGCGAGCGCAAGGGTGGGCACCCATGAGAGTTTGTTCCGGTTCAGGGGCGAGGTTTTCGTACAGAATGACCGTTTTATCGCAAAAAAAGCGAGTAAAGACCCAGCCGTCTGAATTCCAACAGCACCCCGACACGGTCAATGGACTATGTCGGGATGGCAAGAGGCAGCCTATCGCTGTCTGTCAGCTGGCTTCCAACGCCTGCCTGACCATATGGCTGTCGACGTATTGGACCATGCTGGCGATCTTGCCGTGGCGGACGACATAGAGGTGGGCAAAGCTCGCCGTCATCGCCCTGTCCGTGGCCTTGTAGACGCCGGAATAGGCGCCGAACGCCGCCACGCGATCGCCGTCCTCCATGAAGGTGCACGCTTCCGTCCACCCAAGATTTCGGCGTTTGTCGATATGCTGACAGGCACGCTGAAGCGGTAGCTGGCGTTTCCTATAGGAAAGAAGAGCCGGAGAGGAAGTCGCTTGCGCTGCTCCCTCCCGGCCTTTTTTTCGATTCGTCAGACCTTAACGAAGCTATGCGCGGCAAGCGAACCGAACGGCAATGACGCGAGCGTGCCGCCGACATCCAGCGCGCCAAGATCGACTGCGAAGAAGCCTGTCGCTTCGATAAGCTTGCGCACCTCAGCCTTTGCGTCAGCATCGTCGCCAGAATAAAATAGCACGCGCTTTCCACCAGACACTTCAGGTTCCGGCAGGACATTGACGTCAAGATGGTTGAACGCCTTCACA
>UCOA01000095.1 GCA_900474095.1 Hyphomicrobiales bacterium
TGAAGCAGGTCAATCCGGAGCTTTCGGTCGTCGTCTTGGAAAAGGGTGCCGAAGTCGGCGCGCATATCCTGTCGGGCGCGGTGGTCGATCCGATCGGCATCGACCGGCTGCTGCCGGGCTGGCGCGAGGAGGAGGGGCATCCCTTCACGACCGAAGTAACGGACGACCAGTTCCTGCTGCTCGGCCCCGCCGGTTCGATCCGCCTGCCGAATTTCCTGATGCCGCCCTTGATGAACAATCACGGCAATTACATCGTCTCGCTCGGTCTCGTCTGTCGGTGGCTGGCCGAAAAGGCCGAGGCGCTCGGCGTCGAGATCTATCCGGGCTTTGCCGCGACCGAAGTGCTCTACAACGATGCGGGTGCGGTGATCGGCGTTGCCACCGGCGACATGGGCGTCGAGAAAAGCGGCGAGCCGGGTCCGAACTTCGCCCGCGGCATGGAACTCATCGGCAAATACACGCTGATCGGCGAGGGCGTGCGCGGCTCGCTCGCCAAAGAGCTGATCGCCAAATACCATCTTTCCAGGAACCGCGAACCGCAAAAGTTCGGCATCGGCATCAAGGAGCTCTGGCAGGTCAAGCCGGAGAACCACAAACAGGGCCTGGTGCAGCATTCCTTCGGCTGGCCGCTCGGCATGAAGACCGGCGGCGGCTCGTTCCTCTATCATCTCGAGGACAATCTCGTCGCCGTCGGCTTCGTCGTGCACTTGAACTACAAGAACCCCTATCTCTATCCGTTCGAGGAATTCCAGCGCTTCAAGACGCATCCGGCCATCCGCGGCACCTTCGAAGGCGGCAAGCGCCTGTCCTATGGTGCCCGCGCCATCACCGAGGGCGGCTACCAGTCGGTGCCGAAGCTCTCCTTCCCGGGTGGCGCGCTGATCGGCTGTTCCGCCGGTTTCGTCAACGTGCCGCGCATCAAGGGCAGCCACAACGCGGTGCTGTCGGGCATCCTCGCTGCCGAGAAACTCGCCGACGCGATTGCGACGGGCCGCGCCAATGACGAGGTGATCGAGATCGAGAACGGCTGGCGCGACAGCGCCATCGGTCAGGACCTGAAGAAGGTGAGGAACGTCAAGCCGCTGTGGTCGAAGTTCGGCACGGCGATCGGCGTCGCACTCGGCGGCCTCGACATGTGGACCAACACGCTGTTCGGCTTCTCCTTCTTCGGCACGCTGAAGCACGGCAAGACCGACGCGCAGTCGCTGGAGCCGGCCTCGATGCACAAGCCCATCGCCTATCCGAAGCCGGATGGCGTGCTGACCTTCGATCGTCTCTCCTCGGTGTTCCTGTCGAACACCAATCACGAGGAAGACCAGCCGGTGCACCTGAAGGTCAAGGACATGGACCTGCAAAAGCGCTCCGAATACGACGTCTATGCCGGACCGTCGGCGCGCTACTGTCCGGCCGGCGTCTACGAATGGGTGGAGAAGGATGGCCAGCCGACCTTCGTCATCAACGCCCAGAACTGCGTCCACTGCAAGACCTGCGACATCAAGGACCCCAACCAGAACATCAACTGGGTTCCGCCGCAGGGCGGCGAAGGGCCGGTCTATCCGAATATGTGACCATCGGACGACGCAAGTGGAAGACATGTAACGTCCCCCTCGTCCCGGCTTTTTTCTTTGTTTTGCGCGGAGCCAAGGAAGACGTACGCAGCGCTTAACCGCGCATTAACCATGTTTTCCGTAATTTCGGTTGTATCAACCGGATATTAAGGAACGCCTCATGTCGCTTACCCGCCGTGGCCTGCTTCTTGGCATATCTGGTCTTCTTGCCGGCTGTGCCGGCAGCGGACCGAACCATGCGGCCAATTACGCCGCCCTGTCGGACGAACGTTTTCCGTTGCCTGCCATGCCACTTGCAAGGATCAAGCCGGAACTGCGGCGGCGGGAGGTGGCTTACGAGACCCAATATGATCCCGGCACCATCGTCATCGATACGCCGGGGCGCCGGCTCTATTATGTTCTCGGCGAGGGAAGGGCGATGCGCTACGGCATTGGCGTGGGGCGCGAGGGCTATGCGCTCGCAGGTTCGGCCTATGTCGGCCGCAAGGCGCAATGGCCGAGCTGGACGCCAACGGGAGACATGATCCGCCGCGATCCCCGAAACCTCAGATATGCCGGCGGCGTGTCCGGTGGGCCGCACAATCCGCTCGGTGCCCGCGCCGTCTATCTCTATCGAAACGGCAACGACACCATGTTCCGCATCCACGGCACCAATCAGCCTCAGACCATAGGACAGGCCGTTTCGAGCGGCTGTGTCCGAATGCTCAATCATGATGTTATCGATCTTTATGAACGCGTCACCGTCGGCGGACGGGTCGTCGTGCTACAGGCCTGATCACCGGGTGAAAATTTAATCGTTTCAAAAGATTAGCGAGCGTCGATCGGCGCCCGCGCGCAATTGTTTTTCTACCGCGCCGCGATAAATTTCACTACAATGGCGCAGGTGGAGCATGCGCAGGCGCAGCCTGAGCTGCATTCCTCTCCGCAGATGCAAAATTCGACGATGGAGGCATGCGGGAACCTATCCCGCCTGTCCGGATCATGGGCCGGCTGCGGCGGTGCTGCCGGGTCTCGTGGGCGTCATACACCGCCTTATAAAAAGGGAACCGACATGAAACATCTCCTTGCAACGACCAGCCTTGCCTTCGGCCTGCTGGCGCTCGGCAATGTCGCTTCGGCGGCCGAATGCGGCGACGTGACGATCGCGAGCATGAACTGGCAGAGCGCCGAGGTTCTTGCGAGCCTCGACAAGTTCATTCTCACCGAGGGCTACGGCTGTAACGCGGACATCATCGTCGGTGATACCGTGCCGACGATCACCTCGATGATCGAAAAGGGCGAGCCGGATGTCGCGCCGGAGGGTTGGGTCGACCTGCTCCCTGACGTTGTCAATCGCGGCATTGAGGAAGGAAAAATCGTCGCCGCAGCGATGGCGTTGTCCGATGGCGGCGTGCAGGGCTGGTGGATTCCGAAATACATCGCTGACGCCCACCCCGATATCAAGACGATTGACGACGCATTGAAGCATCCCGAACTCTTTCCGGACCCGGAAGACAAGAGCAAGGGCGCGGTGCACAACGGTCCGCAGGGCTGGGGCGGCACGGTCGTCACCTCGCAGCTCTACAAGGCCTATGGCGGTGAAGCCGCCAACTTCAGCCTGCTAGACACCGGCTCCGCCGCCGGCCTCGATGGCTCGATCGCGAAAGCCTATGAAGGCAAGGAGGGCTGGGTCGGTTACTACTGGGCGCCGACGGCGCTTCTTGGCAAATATGAGATGGTCAAGCTCGAGCACGGCGTTCCGGCGGATGCGGCCGAATGGAAACGTTGCAACACGGTTGCCGAATGCCCGGACCCGAAGAAGAACGACTGGCCGAAGGACAGGGTCCAGACCCTGGTGACCAAGAGCTTTGCCGACCGTGCTGGCGAGGATGTGATGGCTTACCTCAACAAGCGTGCCTGGACGAACGATACCGTCAACGGTCTAATGGCCTGGATGACCGACAACCAGGCAAGCGGTGACGATGGCGCCAAGCATTTCCTGCAGGAAAACGAAGCACTCTGGACACCGTGGGTCTCTCCGGAGGCTGCCGAGAAGATCAAGGCTGCGCTCTGATCATGTGACGGGCCGGCGCGCCGCGCCGGCCTTCTATTTCTGCGGTGTCCGGCTTCAGGAAAGGCCGGCGTCGATGCATAACGAATAAGGGGACCGGCATGGATTGGCTCACCAAATTTCCGCACATGAACGACGATTCGCTGCGCAACCTGAAAAAGGCCATCGATGAAGGCTTTCGCGCCTTCACCCGTGCCTATGGCGATGTGATCGAGGGGTTCTTCGAGCCGCTGCAATTCTTCCTTATCCACTCCGAACGCTTTATGACGCGCACGCCCTGGCCGATCATCCTGGTCTTGGTCGCCTTGGTCGCATGGTTTGCGAGCCGGAACTGGAAGATCGTCGCCGCCTGCATCGGGACGCTCCTGGCCATCGGCTATTTCGACATGTGGGACGACACGATGAAGACCATATCGATGATTTTCGTCTGTACGGTTCTCTCGATCGCGATCGGCATCCCGATGGGCATTGCCATGTCGCGGTCCGACCGGCTGCAGAACGCGGTCAATCCGGTCCTCGATGTGATGCAGACCATGCCCAGCTTCGTCTATCTGATCCCCGTCGTCATGCTCCTCGGCATTGGCAAGGTACCCGGCCTAATCGCCGTCGTCATCTATGCAATCCCGCCGATGATCAGGCTCACCAATCTCGGTATTCGCCTTGTCGACAAGGATGTGCTCGAGGCCGCCGATGCCTTCGGTTCCTCCAATTGGCAGAAGCTGAAGAACGTGCAGATGCCTCTAGCCCTGCCCACCATCATGGCCGGCATCAACCAGACGATCATGATGGCGCTTGCCATGGTGGTCATCGCCTCGATGATCGGGGTGCAGGGCCTCGGCCAGCCGGTTCTCAAGGCTATTGCCAATCAGTATTTCACGCTCGGCATTTTCAACGGCCTGGCGATCGTCGGCATCGCGATCATCTTCGACCGGGTGAGCCAGGCGTACGGGCAAAGGCTGCAGCGCCACCGCGAAATCATTCACGGTTGACAGCGGAAAACACCTGCCGGGGAATGTCCGGCAGGTGATTTCAATCGGGCCGTGGCCTGCAGCGTTACGCGTTGAGTTCCGCGAAATTCGGCCGGGATGCAGGCACGCTCTCACGCTTTGGGGACGATTTCCAGGCAACCACCATCAGGCCGCCGATCACCGTGATGTGCTCCATGACCACGTAGAATTCGAGCGTCCTGATCGGCTCCTGCATGGTCCAGAAGGTATGAGCGATTGGAATGGTGAGCAGGGTAAACACGGCAAGCGCGCCGGAGCCAAGCCAGGTCCACCGATTGGCGATGATCAGCGCCGAGCCGCCGAGTTAGGTGACGATCACTGCTGTGTTGAAGAGCGGTGCGGGTTCGAGCCCGAAATGCGACATCTCGGCGACGCCGGCGTTGAAATCGATGAGTTTGGCAAGGCCGCTCGCCCAGAACATATAGGTCAGGATGGCGCGCGCCAGGTAGCCAAACGGGCGGGAGCCGACAATGGAATCAATAAGGGAAGGCATTTTTCTCTCCGATGACAGGTGATGAAACTGCCCCGGAACCGGTCCTGTCGCGGGCGTTTGGCCGGTCCCGGGGCAGCGCGGCGTCATCGGTTCGGGAGGCTCGCCGGTGGGTCGCGCTATGTCCGGTTTACTGGGCGCGAAGAAGAGGGGAGGTTCCCTCGGGAACTGTCAGGAAACCTCATTCTGCGGACCCCGCGCGCCTCACGGGCGACAAATCATGCTGCAGGCTGTCGAAGATCGGCGCCAGATCAGGGCTTGCGAACCCAGGCATAACCGAAGCGGAAAAGATCACCTTTGCTGCCGTGGATATAGGGCAGGGAGGTCGTCTGCGGCTGCAGCGGCGGAACGGTGCCGATGCGCTGCCTGAGACGATCTTCGAGATGCGCGGGCAGGCGGGCGCTACCCTCGCCATTATCGCGCCAGACCAGAAGAACAGGGCGGTCCTTCGACCATGAGAAAGGTGGGCTGTAGAGCCGGTAGGTTTCGGTATCGACCGGCGTGTGTGGCAGTTGCATGCGGATATTGCCTGCCATGAAAGCATCTTCGGCAATCACCAGGGCGGGGGCGATGGCCGGTTTCCTGACAGCTTCCTCGATGAATGCCTGATATGGCACCGTCAGTTTCGGGTGGGAACCCATCACGCCCGCGGCGGTGATGCGTAGAACCAGGGAGGCTGGAATGAGGATCATCAGCAACAGAATGACAGGCATGAAACGACGCAGGAAATCGCCGGGCCGGACATTGTAGGCGTCGAGTTTCATGCAGAGGTACAGTGGCAGAAGGAAGAGCACCGGTGAAACCCACCGGGTCTTAAGTTCCGCGGTTCCCATGAAAAACACAAGGACCAACAGAAAGATCAACAGCACCCCGAACATGACCTCGACCAGCCGCGTCCTCTGGTTACCCTCGCGCAGAGCGGGCCAAAATTTTTCGCGCGCAGCCGACGCATAGACGACAACGGTCAGCGCGCAGAAGCTGAGAACGGTCAGCGGCAGTTCCGAAAGACCACGGGCGATCTGCCACAATGTGCCTTCCCGTCCATCGGTCTCGAGCTTCTGGACGGTATCTTGCGAGGCGATCTCGAAATTCTGGAATAGCCAGATCGCATGCGGCAGAACGATCGCCAGCGCCACGGCAGCGGTGATGAGAATGCGCCAGTCGAAAATCCGCTCGCGATAGGTTGGATTGGCAAGGACCGCGACGAAGGCACACAAGCAGAGAATCGAGAAATTGTATTTCGATATCAATCCGATACCGATGGCGATGCCGGTCACCAGATAGGTGACGACCGTCGGCCGGTCGAGCGTACGAAACAGGCCGTAGAGGAAAAGGCAGGCGGCGAAAAGCGAGGCATTCGAATGGGTGAGATCGCGCTGCGCCAGCCAGCCGATTTCCGGAATGGTCAGCAACCCGAGGGCCGCGGCCACGGCAAGTGACTTGTTTGCGAGCACCTGCCGCGCGGCGAGATAATAGAAGATATAGCTCAGGAACAGGAAGAGGTTCTTGACGAGGCTCAGCGCGAACAGCGACTGGCCGATGCCATCGATGACCGCATGCTGCACC
This sequence comes from Hyphomicrobiales bacterium, assembly GCA_900474095.1. Taxonomy (GTDB): domain Bacteria; phylum Pseudomonadota; class Alphaproteobacteria; order Rhizobiales; family Rhizobiaceae; genus Pararhizobium. Next base: position 6,682 of record UCOA01000095.1, read on the forward strand.
CAGTTGAAGAATGGTGGTTGCGTATCGTATCCGAGAGCGTACCACTGGCTCATCAGGATTTGCCCGGCCTCGTCCATTTCCAGGGAATTCGGCAAGCAGACGCGAACAATCAGATTGAGGAGGAAATAGCCGCCGATCAGCAGGATGAAGCTGTTGGGTCGCGTTTCAAGGTTTTCGACGAGCGAATTCATGCTGAATGGCCTTTGCGCAGGGACTGCGCGGGGTTCTACCACACGGCGTCGACGTGACAACAGCCGGTCGTCTTGCGCAGTGGCGTGACGGGCCAGATCCGTTACTTCAATCGCCGCCGCTCGCCGCACATGCCCTGACAATTTGCTGGGCGCACCCCATATGATGTTTGCCCGCGGTGTGCGGTGATAAGGACGACGGATGAAGATCAAGGCCATTTTCAATCGAGACGGAGGGACTTTCCGGACGACCGATATGGAGGCCTATCGCCAGAAGGCGGAGGAGGTTTTTCGCGCAGCGGGACACGATATCGAAATCGCGATCGTCTCCGGCAGCGAGATGGGCGATACTCTTGAAAAAGCAGCACGACGTGATGACCTCGATGCCATGATCGCGGGCGGTGGGGATGGCACGATCTCCGGTGCTGCCGGTGTCGCCTGGAAGAACGGCATGCCGCTCGGCGTCGTTCCGGCCGGAACGATGAACCTGTTTGCCCGCTCGCTGAGATTGCCGCTCGATATCTGGAGGGTGCTGGACGTACTCGCCGATGGCAGGATCATTGACGCCGATATCGGCAGTGCGGACGGCCGTGCCTTCGTGCACCAGTTTTCCATGGGGTTGCATGCCCGCATGGTGCGCTATCGCGAATCATACAGCTTCGCCTCACGGGTCGGGAAAATCCGCGCGACCGTTCGCGCGGCGGTCGGCGTCATCTTCAATCCGCCCGAGTTCGAGATCGAGTTCGATGTGGACGGTATCCATGAACGACGCGAGGTTTCGGCCATTTCCGTCTCCAACAACCATTTCGGCCCAAACGCGCTGATGTATGCCGACGACCTCACCGGCGGGCATCTGGGATTCTATACGGCGCCACCCTTGAAGCCGGCAGGTGTGGCCAAACTGGTCTTTGATATTATGCGCGGCAAATTTCGCGAAAGCCCGGTGATCACCGAAATGAGCGTGTCGGCCGTTGATCTGCATTTCCCCATCGCGCGTCACAAGACCAACTGCGTCATCGATGGCGAGTTGCTGCCGATCGGCCGCGATGTCGCTCTGCGGATCCATCCAGGCGAATTGAAAGTGCTCGTCGGACGATAGCCGCGGCGTTCAGGCTGCAGCCCGGTTCACGTGTTTGGAGCATCCTCGCTAAAGACCTTGCGCACAATGTAGGGCGGCGTGTCGTTTTCGCCGGAATAGATGCGCGCCATCATCTCCGCCAGTATGCCGGTGGTAATGAGTTGAACGGAGGAGAGAAACAGCATGACGCCGACGATCAGCATCGGTCTTGCGCCGATATCGTTGCCGAGCAGAAACTTGTCGACAAAGAGATAGAACAGGATGAGCGCGCTGAGCGCTCCGGCCGCCAGGCCGATCGAACCGAAGAAATGCCCCGGCCGCGCTTTGTAGCGCATGAAGAACAGCACGGAGAGCAGATCGAGGATGACGCGGAAGGTTCGCGAAATCCCGTATTTCGACGTTCCGTGCTGGCGCGCGTGATGGGTGACCGGCATTTCGCCGATCCGGCTGCTTGGCACAACGCCCGCAACCCAGGCCGGAATGAATCGGTGCATTTCGCCCATCAGCTTGACCTGCTTGATGATTGACGCCTGATAGATCTTCAGGCTGCAGCCATAGTCGTGCAGCTTCACGCCCGTGATCTTGCCGATCAGATAATTGGCGCACCAGGAGGGAATCTTGCGCAGGAAAAGGCCGTCCTGGCGGTTCTTGCGCCAACCGACCAGAAGGTCGAGCTCGCGCTCCTCGATGGCTGCGACCATCGCCGGGATATCCCGCGGATCATTCTGAAGATCGCCATCCAGCGTGGCGATCAGCCGCCCGGTGGCTGTGTCGATGCCGGCCTGCATGGCGGCGGTCTGGCCGAAGTTGCGCTGCAGTTCCACGATCCTCAAGCGCAGGCTCGAATCGGCAAGCGCCCTGCGGGCATTTATGAGTGTCGCGTCGGTGCTTCCGTCGTCGACGAGAATCAGTTCCCAGCTGCGTCCGAAACTGGCCATGGCCTCGCGGATGCGCGTGACGAGCGGACCGATGCTTTCCTCTTCGTTATAGATCGGTACGACAACGGACAATTCGATCGCGTCAGTGACGACAGTTTCAGTCCTGTTTGCTTGCAAGATCGGATCCAATGCCAAAGCCCCTGAAAAATGCCGCCGGTTCTCTTGCCCGGATTCTCGTGATAACCAGCCATGAACCCTTATCACCGGACAGGAAAGTAGCAAATATATGAATGCGAAAGGGGATGCCAGCCGGGGCTCGTGGTTTGTCCGCAACCGAATGACCTTGGTCTCTCTGGTGGCCGTCGTTGCCTATGTCGCATTCGTTCAGTGGATCTGGGGCTGGCCGACGCTTTTCCGGCAGTGGGCGGAGATCGGCATTGTCCCGGTGCTTTCGGCGCTGGCGCTGCTGGTCGGCACCTATTTCATCCGCTGCTATCGGATCTACGATTATTTCCCGGGTGAGACCCGGGGCCGCTTCCTTCAACTCCTGCGCGTGACGCAGGTCCACAATCTCCTGAACATCATGCTGCCGTTCCGCGCCGGAGAAACCAGCTTTCCCTTGCTCATGCGTTCGGAATTTGGCGTTCCTCTCGCGCGCAGCACGTCGGCACTGCTGCTCATGCGCGTGCTGGACCTGCATGCCCTGTTCGCCGCAGCCGGGATTGGCCTTGTGCTCGAACACGACAATCAGCGTCTCGGCTGGCTTCTTTGGACACTGTTCCTCGTCTCCCCGCTGCTTCTTTCTTTTCTGAAGGGCAGCGTGCTTGCGCTTGTCGAGCGCCGGCTGCCGGAAAGGCTGGGCAAGCTGCTCGAGGACATAGAGGCCGGCCTGCCGGCGAACACGATGGTCTTCGTCCGGGCATGGTTGATGACGGTTCTCAATTGGTCGACCAAGGTCGCGGTGCTTGCCTGGGTGCTGTTCACGATGGGCGTCGCGCCGCTCGGCGCCTGTTTCGGGGGCGCTCTGGGCGGCGAGTTGTCGTCGGTGCTGCCGGTTCACGCGCCGGCCGGTGTCGGCACTTATCCGGCCGGCATCACCGCGGGCGCGATCTCGTTGGGCGCTTCGGCAAAGGGTTCTGCCTTCGATCTGCTCGCCAGCGCCAGCGTCAACGCGCATCTGTTGATCATCGTGTCGGCGGTCGCCGGCACGCTGCTGTCGATTGTGCTGTCGCCGCGACGCTGAGTATTACTGGAACGCCGTCTCGAAGAAGCTGCGAAGTTTGCGCGAATGCAGCTTTTCCTTCGGCATGGCGGCGAGCTTCTGCAATGCCAGGATACCGATTTGCAGATGCTGACTGACCTGCGTCTTGTAAAACGCCGTCGCCATGCCGGGCAGCTTCAATTCGCCATGCAGCGGCTTGTCGGAAACGCAGAGCAGCGTTCCATACGGCACGCGGAAGCGGAAGCCGTTGGCAGCGACGGTGGCCGATTCCATGTCGAGCGCGATGGCGCGCGATTGCGACAGCCGCTTCACCGGGCCGCGCTGGTCGCGGAGTTCCCAGTTGCGGTTGTCGATCGTCGCCACGGTTCCGGTCCGCATGATTCGTTTCAGGTCGTAGCCCTCGTAACCGGTGATTTCCGCCACCGCGTCCTGCATTGCCACCTGAACTTCGGCGAGCGCCGGGATCGGCACCCAGACCGGCAGATCGTCGTCCAGCACGTGGTCCTCGCGCACATAGGCATGCGCCAGCACATAGTCGCCCAGCGTCTGGCTGTTGCGCAGGCCCGCGCAATGGCCGAGCATCAGCCAGGCATGTGGCCTGAGCACCGCGATATGGTCGGTAATGGTCTTGGCATTGGAAGGGCCGACGCCGATATTGACGACGGTAATGCCGCCATGGCCCTTCTTTTTCAAATGGTAGGCCGGCATCTGCGGCATGCGGGCAAGCGTCAAGTCCGATTCCGGCTTGTCGGATCCGGCCGGTGTGATGATGTTGCCCGGCTCGACGAAGAAGGTGTAGCCGTTGCCGCCCTCGGCCATCTGCTGGCGCGCCCAGGCGCAGAACTCATCGACGTAGAACTGGTAGTTGGTGAACAGCACGAAGTTCTGGAAATGCGTCGCGCTGGTCGCCGTATAATGGCTGAGGCGGGCCAGCGAATAGTCGATGCGTTGGGCGGTGAACGGTGCCAGCGGCGACGGCTCGCCGGGACCGGGCTCGTAGGACCCGTTGGCAATCTCGTCGTCCGTGGTCGTCAGGTCCGGCGTGTCGAACAGGTCGCGCAACGGCACATCGATGTTTTCCGCCATCGATGCCTCGACGTAAGCACCTTCGTCGAAAGCAAAGTGCAGGGGAATCGGCGTTGCCGATTCGGAGACGGTGACGCCGACGCCATGGCTGCGGATCAGGAGGCCGAGCTGTTCCTTGAGGTAGTGGCGGAACAGCTTCGGCCGGGTAACCGTCGTCGTGTAGACGCCCGGCGCGCTGACATAGCCGTAGGACAGGCGCGAATCGATGTGGCTGAAGCTACTGGTCTCGATGCTGACCTGGGGATAGCAGGCGCGATAGCGCGAGATCGGCGTGCCGGTGCGCCCGAGTTCGGTAAAGGCATCGACCAGGAATTTGGTGTTGCGGTCATAGAGCGCCGACAAGGCATCGACCGCTGCGGCTGGGTCATCGAACGTCTGCGGCTCGAAAGTGTCCGGCGTGGCGATGGAAAGGGCGGATAGGGAAGAGATTCGTTTGTTCATGCGGCATTATAGAATGACGTCTTTTACAAGCAAACGACAAGATTTTGAATGCACGGGGCCGCCGTCTGGAAAAAGCCGCTCAGCGCGCTCCGGCAAGAATGACGACCGTACCGGCAACGGCAAGCGCCACACCGCTTAAATCCCAGCGATCCGGGCGAACGTCTTCGACAATCCAGAGCCAGGTCAGCGACGCGGCGATATAGATGCCGCCATAGGCCGCATAGGCGCGTCCGGCGGCAGTCGTATCGATCAAGGTGAGGAGCCAGGCGCCATGCCGGGCACGAGCCACCAGATCGGCTTATCCAGCTTCAGCCACGCCCAGAAGGCGAAGCAGCCAGCGATTTCCGCAACAGCGGCAAGGACATAGATGGCGAATGCGGAGATGGGCATGATTTCCTTCCTTGGCGACGCATGGGAAGGCAGCGGATTCAAATGCGCAAGTGCTTCACTTGCGCCGATAGCATCAGCTCATGGATTGGCGCTGAAGCGTGATAAAAAGAACGAGGCCGGCCCCCTGCTTGCCGATGCCAAGGCCGGAGGCCTTGCTGTAGGCGATCGCACCCATCGGCGCCATCAGCAGGGCTGCAAGCGTCAGCATGCGCAGAGCAATGGTTGCGGAACGGGTGAGGGAAGACATTGTCCTTGACCTTTACAGCTTGGCTTGTTCGCAGAACTGCGCGGTGTGCACGGTGCAGTCGGCGATCGAACCAGCATAGTTGTGGCGGCGACGCTGGGTGTCGGCGCTGACGGCAGCTGCAAGCGTGATCGCAAAGACGACCATGAGCATGCTGATGATGGTGAGGCGGCGGGCGAGGATGTCCATGAGTTTGTCCGTTTGCTCGGGTTTGTCGGTTGGAGTTCAACGCGATGATGGCCTTTTCGCATAGGCAAACTGAACTGTTGCTGAGATCCCGGTTCATCTCCCGTTCATCTTGGCGGCTCTCAACCTTGTAACTGGGTGCCGGTTATGTCTTCCGCGTGTTCCCCAACTTGAGTTGGTGGATGGCTGCCATCCCGCAATATCTCGGCCTTCGAGACGCTGACGGGCCGCGGGGGGCAGCGCTGCTTTGATGTCGTCTAGGCAGAGCGGGCGCGCAGAAACACCTGCCGGAAAACAAGGAGGCCCAGAAAATCCTGTTCGGCCAGACCGCCCGCTGAACACTGGGACACCACCGGCGGGCAGGGCCCGCCGGATATCAGTCACTACATGCGCGTCCAGGTCTGCGACTTGCAGAGAACCTTCAAGACGCAGCCCTGCATCTTCAGCGAAGCGCCATTGATCGACGCCGAACCACTATAGGTCTTGTCATTGGCAGGATCGGTGATATCGCCGGTATAGCTTTCACCGCTACCGTTCATGCTGCCGATGCGCTTTCCGGCATGCTTTCCCGTTTTCAACGTGATGCAGTAAGCGGCGCCGCAGGAGGCGATGGCTGCTGTCTCGCCACTTGCGGTCTTCCAGTTGCCGACGATGGGTTCGGCGGAAAAGCCAGCAGTGGCCGTAGCCAGCGTCATGGCCGTTGTCAGGATGAAGGTGCGGATCATGTAGTTCCTCCCGTAAGTTCGACGAACACCATGCGCTACGGCATGGGCTGGTCGAAAAGTTGCCAGAGCTGGTCTCCTCACCAGCTCAACGCGCGGAAAAATAGCTTACGCGAACGTAAACGTAAATATGCGGTTTCCCCATTTTCCGCTGAAAAATTCCCGCAGGACAGCGCGTTTAGCCATGGCACTTTTCGAGACGGAGCATTGCCACGCGCTTCGCGTGGTTAGCGATTGGTTGAAATCGAGAATTGAATTTTCCGTAAATATTGAGGCAAAAGCCAGCGTTTCAAGGCAGTCTGATGTTTAACAAAAAGCCAAGTTTACCAATCGTTTGAACTTTGTTTGTCGCAAATTAATCATGCATTTTAAGCGTGTATTGAAACCGCTGGGGCATACTCAAATCCATAAGACGAGCAGGGAAGAACACCCCGCCGGAACCCTTTGGGAGACCGAAAGCCGCACAAGACGGCCGGCCCCCAAGGTGCCTAAAAAGGCAAATAAAACAGGGACCGTGAGTAACCGACCAGGCAAAACAGGGACACAGAAAATGGCACGCTTTGACATTCAGAATGCTTCGGATGCCACCATGGGTGGCGAAAACCGCGCGGACGTCTTCTGCGAAATGGGCTTGATGTATGCAACCGGACGTGGTTGCGACATCGACCTCGTCGCCGCGCACAAGTGGCTCAACATCGCAGCGATCAAGGGCTCCGACCGTGCAGCGGCGCTGCGTGCCGATCTGGCGATGACCATGAGCAAGATCGATCTTGCCACGGCCCTGCGCGCCGCCCGCGAATGGATGACCATGCACTGAGACGGGTTCATATCGCTGGCAGGCAATAGGCGCCGAGACCTCCGAAGATGAGGCGCGGCGTCTATTGCCTGCCAAGCGATTCAAGTAATCGATTCGAGCACTTTCGGCAGCGCCTCCTCCAGAAGCGCCATATCCGCCTCCGGCCCAGTGCTGATGCGGATGCAGCGGTTGAGCGGCGCAACGCCAGGCATGCGGATGAACACGCCGTGATCTTCCATCAGCCGATCGACGATCGCGCGCGCAAACACGGCGTCGCGTCCGCAATCGATGGCGACGAAATTCGTCGCCGAGGGCAGGGGCTTCAGCCCGTTCTTGAGGGCGATTGCCGTGATCCTGTCGCGCGAAAAGGAAATTTTTCCGAGCACTTCCGTTAGATATTCACTGTCGGCCAAAGCTGCGAGTGCCGCGGCGGTACCGATCCTGTTCATGCCGAAATGGTTGCGGATCTTGTCGAAGGCCTCCGCGGTTCCCGGCGTGCTGATGACATAGCCGACGCGCGCCCCCGCCAGCCCGTAGGCTTTCGAGAAGGTGCGGGTGCGGATCACGTTCGGCATGTCGATCAGCGATGCGACCGAAGGGATCGTGCCCGCCGGCGCGGTCTCGCCATAGGCTTCGTCGAGCACGAGCAGGCATGTCTCCGGGAGCGCTCTGGCAAAGGCGATGACGCTGTCGGCGTCCCACCAGCTCCCCATCGGATTGTCGGGATTGGCGAAGTAGACGAGCGGCGCGTCTTCCCGCTTGACCGCCGCCAGGAGACCGTCGAGGTCCTCGCGGTCATCGACGTAAGGCACCGTCACCAGCCGGCCACCATGACCTACGACGTGGAAGTTGAACGTCGGGTAACCGCCGAGCGAGGTAACGACCGGCAGGCCAGGTTCGATCACCATGCGGACGATCTGGCCAAGAAGGCCGTCGATGCCTTCGCCGATCGCTAGGTTCGCCGGCGCCGTGCCGAGATGACGGGCGAGCGCCTGCTTCAGCTCGAAATTTTCCGGATCGTTGTATTTCCAGACCCCCGTCGCGGCCTCGCCCATGGCGGTGAGAACCGAGGGGGCAGGACCGAATCCGCTTTCATTGGCGCCGATCCGCGCCGCGACCGAACGGCCGCGCTGTCGCTCGATCGCTTCGGGACCGACAAAGGGAATGGTTGAGGGAAGGAACGCGATGAGGGGCGTAAAGCGGCAAAATGCGGACATGCTGTTGATCGAGCCTGACGATGGATGAAACCGCAGCGGACACTAGCGATGTTTGATCGCCAAGGAAACTGAATCCATCGCGAAACGCCCCTGCGCCCAGCCGGATCGGGGTCGCTGTCAGTGTTTCTTCTGCTCGTTCCCCGTGAAGAATTCGTAGCGGACGATCTCGTGCAGGAATTCCTCGTCGATCGGCTTGATGAAATGCACCTGGATACGATGGTCGCTGCGGAAAATTTCGGCGCAGCCGATTCGCTTTTTTGTGCCGACGATGGTCAGATAATAGTGCTCCGGCAGGCCGATCGTGGTGTTGACGGTGAAGGCAGCCCCGCCGCGTGAAATTTCCAGCATCTTGCAGGTGCGGGTCGAAACGCCACCGAGCGCCGGCCGCACGGCCATCAGGGTGCCGGCTTGTCCGATCGTGAAGCGCTCGAAGCGCTCCTCATAGAGCTTGGAGCGGACCACGGAGTACATCGTCGAGTTCTGCATCACCACTCCCTTGGTAGCGATAGACGGCGGATCCATCGATCCAAAGTGCCCACGCCGTCAACATCTGCCCGTCTTGCCCTCCTCCTGACGACGGCAAGCGATCCATTGAGAATCGATGATGGTTATTGCAATCCTTTGAAAGCATTCCCTAAAATTTTAATGAGGACTTAAATCGCCGGAAAACGCTTTGTTTTTCACCGCGCCAATCCACGTTACTGATAGGCGGGGGGATTGCAGGCCTCAGGGAAATTGCGTGGTCGGCTTCAGATCAGGCCGCTGGTAAAGTCCATCCGGATCAGCCGGCTGATGAATTCGGGCGCCAGCTGCATGTTGAAACGGACGCCGAGTTCGGAATTGTGCCGGTGAACCTGCGAGCAGCCGATCTCCTCGCGGAAGCCGTCGATCTCAAGGAAGAAATGTTTCGGCAAAAGGATATTGGCATTGAAATCCACCATGGCGCCACCGACGGAAATGTGCCGCAGCAAACACTGGTATTTCGTCTTCGTCTTCAGGTGCTGCCCGACAACAAGAATGCGGCAGGGGCGCTCGATATAATAATGCTTGTAGCTGGCGGTCGTTTGACCCGGCTTTGCCTCGGCGAGATGCATCACCATCGACATCGGAAAACTCCGGAAAAGATGACGGCGTGGCGCCGCTTCTGCTGGATTGCGCAACTTCTGAGAAGGCGCGCTTCGCGTTTTGACGCGCACCATATTACTGTAATAGCAGTTTTAGCCGCCAGCCTTGTCCTGAGCTTGTGCCTTTCACGGCCCTGTCTTCTGGCTTGCTTAAAAAAGCACAAAGGCGGACATTGAAACACGCGGGGCCATACGTAATACTTTCATGAAAAGCACGCGGCGGAAAAACCCGCGCGGAAATTAGGGATCATGTTTGTACGGTTTGCGGGGGGCGCGAAACGTCCCGGCCCGCTGTGCAAGCGCGGAGGGAAAATTATGTTTAATGCCTATTCTCGGCACTGGGTGCCGATCTTCGTTCTGTCACTATCCGTTTTCGCGTTTCAGGCTGGCGCGGCCGAGGCGGCGAAACGCGTCGCCCTCCTGATCGGCAATGAAAAATACGAGGCGACATCGCAGCTGAACAACCCGGCCAACGACGTCGAACTGATGAAGGCCTCCTTCGAGGACGCCGGCTTCGATGCGGTGACGACCGTCCACGATCTCGACCGCGCCTCGATGGTGCGCGCGCTACGCGATTTCGAGGATGCGGCCACCGGCGCCGAAGTCGCGATCATCTACTATTCCGGCCATGGCATGGAGATGAACGGCCAGAATTTCCTTTTGCCTGTCGATGTCGCTTTGAAGTCCGACAAGGATGTGGAAGACGAGGCCGTTCCGCTCGATCGCGTGCAGCGTTCTCTGGAAGGCGCGACCCGGCTGAAGCTGGTCATTCTCGACGCCTGCCGCAACAATCCCTTCGAGCAGGCGATGACGCGGTCGATCTCGACCCGCGCCGTCAGCCGCGGCCTCGCCCGCGTCGAGCCTGAATCGGCCGATCTCCTGGTTGCCTTTGCCTCGAAGGCCGGCACGGTCGCCATGGACGGCGAAGGCAAGAACAGCCCGTTTGCAACGGCGCTGTCCAAATATCTGACGGAGCCTGGCGTCGACGTGCGCATCGCGCTCGGCAAGGTGCGGGACGAGGTGGTGGCGGCGACAAACCGGGGCCAGGAACCCTTCGTCTACGGCTCGCTCGGCGGCGCGCAGATCTTCCTCAACATCAGGGAGGTCAACGTCAACGTCACCAACAACGGCAACACGCAAGAGGTCTCGCCGAACGGCCAGTCGGCCGCTGCCGCCGACTGGCAGAACATCCGCGATCTCGCCGACAAGGACCTGATCGAGGTCTTTCTCGCCAAGCACGGCTCGGACCCCGTCTACAAGATGCTGGCGGAAAAGAAGCTGAAACTTTTGACCGAGGCGGAGCAGACTTCTGCCGCCACGCCGGACGAGATCGCTTGGGACGCGCTGAAACAATCCACCGATGGCGCGGCGCTCACCCGTTTCATCGAGCGCTATCCGGACAGCAAGCACAAGGCGGAGGCGGAAGTGCAGATTGCCGCGCTCGAGCCTAAGAAGGGGCTCAACATCTCGCAGACCGGCAAGGATACGCAGGCATCCCGCGACTGCTACCTGCTGGCGGGCGAGC
>UCOA01000174.1 GCA_900474095.1 Hyphomicrobiales bacterium
GGACGTTTTCGTCCACATCTCCGCGCTGCAGGCCGCTGGTCTCCAGACCCTGAAGGACGGCCAGCAGGTCACGTTCGACACCGAGCCGGATCGCATGGGCAAGGGCCCGAAGGCCGTCAACATCCAGGCTGCCTAAGCTAGGATTTGATCGCTTCGCGATGACTGAATTGACGGCGTCCTCGGGGCGCCGTTTTTTTTGTCGCGAAAATTATCCCCGGCGCAAAAAGCTGTGCCATGATCTAGACGTACCGGCATTGCCGATGCGTTTTTTGGGAACTTTATTCCGCCGCCTGCTTCGCCTCGGCTGCGGCAAAGATCGCATCAAACGCCGCGGCGATCACCTCGGGCCCGGCGCCTGCCCGCGTCGCATCGGCCGACAGGATCTGCCGGAACCGCCGCGCCCCGGGCCAACCCTGGAACAGGCCGACCATGTGCCGCGTCACATGAATGAGCCGTCCGCCCGAGGCGATATGCCGGGCCGCATGCCCCATCATCGCGTCACGGACATCGGCCCAGAACGCCAGCGACTGCCGGTGCCCATTGGCGGCAAAAACCTCCGCGCCGAGATCGATCGGCGCCGCTCCCGTCAGCGGATGCGAAAAATACTGATCCACGGCCGTCAGCATGGCGCTATCATGATAAGCGGTCCGGCCAAGCATGACGCCATCCAGAGCGGGATGAGGAAAAGTGTGTAGCCCGCCCGCATCCCGCTCCGCCTCAGACTCACGATTCAGTTCCTCAAGGGCCTGATTCAAACTGCCAAGACCGCCGTTCAGGCCAATGAAAAGATGAGGATTTTCTGATTTGAGACGATGCACCAGACCATAATCCAGTGGCGGAATATCGCGGTTCTCCTTCGGCGACAACCCCTGCAGCCAGGCTTTTCGCGCATGCACCCAAACGGCATCGGTACCGGCCTCTGCGACCTGGGAAACGAGATCGCGCAACGCCACCTCCGGCTCCTGGTCGTCGACGCCGATCCGGCATTTGACCGTCACCGGGATCGACACCGCCGCCTTCATCGCCGCCACGCAGCCGGCCACAACGGCGGGCTCGCGCATCAGGCAGGCCCCGAACGTGCCCGACTGCACCCGGTCCGAGGGACAGCCGACATTCATGTTGATCTCGGCATAGCCGAAGTCTTCACCGATCCGTGCCGCTGCCGCCATCTTTGCGGGATCATTGCCGCCGAGCTGCAGCGCCACCGGCTGCTCGGTGTCATCGAGCCCCAGCAACCGGTCCCGATCGCCGCGCAGGATCGCCTCGGAAACGATCATCTCGGTATAGAGCAGCGCATGTTTGGAAAGCTGCCGGGCCAGAAACCGGTAGTGACGATCCGTCCAGTCGATCATCGGCGCCACGGCAAAGACCGGCGCCTTGAAATAGCCACCGCCGCCCGGTGCCGCCGGCATCTTGATGTCGTCATTCATGAAATCGGTTCTCAATTCGATGCCAGAAACGGCATCCGCCCCAACCTGCGTCCGATATGTTCCCGGCCTTATACAGCGCGGCGCGGCGCAAATCTACACGACGTGTTTTCGCTCAGACGAACAAGCCCGCCCGCGGGCGGATCAAGCTTTAACGGCCCGGTTGCAGTCAATGACGCAGGTGTCGGGAAAAATTCGTGAACTGCGGAAACACGACCTACTTCCCGTCAGAACGACGGGGATGAAGGTGACCTTCGGATCGTCCAGCGATTTCAGGTCGGCACCGGTCGAATCCGTCAATGTGCCTGAAGCTTTGCCTCTTTCGCCGCGGAAATGAACACTTCCCGTGCTTCCTCGGGCGACCGGCGACCGTCGAGCGCCGCACGGCATAAGCTTCTGGCGGCAACGTAACGCGGACCGCGCAGGTCCGGCCAGGTGTCCATCAGGCAGATCAGCGCATCGAACGGTCCTTGCACGATCTGAGAGCCGTTGTGTGCAAACCCGACCTCCACGGGATTGGACCATTTAGCATATGGCATGAGCGTCTCCTCCGATATTCTTGCCAAATCCTAACTTCACGATAACTGATTTGGTTCCCCCTGGGCAGACGGCAAAACAAAAAAAGCCTGCCGCGGGAGGAGGTGCGGCAGGCTTCTGAAAATGACCCACGGTCGGGAGGAGGTGACCGCTGATCGATCGCAGCTTCTCGGGAGGAGGTGAATCGCTGCGATAAATATGACTTTATTGCTGCATCGCACCAAAATCAAGTAAAATCTTATGCAGCGCAACAATTACCAAAAGTGGCTGCGCCGGGGTGGCGGGTTCGAAGCGCTGCCGATCAAATAGCCGGCAACGAAAGCCGCGGCACCAAAAATGAGCAGCGCCGTGCTGGTCCCGGATGGGTGATCGTGCGCCGTCCTGGCGACCGCCGTCGCCTCGTCCTTGACATATTTAGCCGTTTGTCTCGCTTTGGCGGTTACGGCGCCCGCCTCCTTCAGTTCGCCCGTAAAACCGGTTCGGAGATTTTTTACATTTGCCATGACATGCTCCTCTTTTAGCGAGGAAAACATCTCAAAAGTAATATTGTTCCATCAAAAAAACAGAGAGGATGCCCGATACTTGGGCGGATGCTCGAAAAAATGCGTCCAAAAGGCCTCTTTGACAGTAGATCGCCTCTTGTGGCGATACAAATCCAAAGCATTTGCCGAAAAACCACTGTTGTGATTCGTTTACCTGTGGCATGCTAATAGAAGAGGTGCCTCATAAAAACCGATTTCGGAGTAGCTACTGCGGCCATAAACAAAAAAATAAAGCGACGGGAGAGAAACATGGTAGAGGAAAATCTGTATCGCATCGTGGAAGTCAGCTTGAAAAGGGGCACGGATCGCCGTGATGTCGGCATCATGACAGTGCGCCAGGCACTTGAACTTCCGGATGTCCCCAGCCTGGAATACACTCATCCAGACCTCAATTCACGGGCCGGCAGCCGGTTTCTGACACGCGATCAGCTCGAAGCCTATGCCTGCAGCTGAAGCATCTTTCGCCGCCCCTTGAAGGGGTGCTATCGTCAGACATTCGCAATCGAATGCCTGGGTACTTGATGACCACCGTAATTCCCCTTCCCGCCCCGGTTCTGTTGCCGGTTGCGAATTCCGATCGGGCCTTTCCCGTTCGCCGCGTTTATTGCGTGGGTCGTAACTATGCGGCCCACGCAATCGAGATGGGCCACGATCCCGATCGGGAACCGCCGTTCTTCTTCCAGAAAAATCCGGACAATCTGACAACACAGGGCGCGGCGTTTCCCTATCCGCCACTGTCGACCGACGTGCACCACGAGGTCGAACTCGTCGCCATGCTGAAAGGCGGCGGCGACAACATCAATGCGGGCGATGCCCTCGATTGCGTTTATGGCTATGCCGTCGGCATCGACTTTACCCGCCGCGACCTGCAGGCTGAGGCAAAGGCGGCCGGAAAACCTTGGGCGGCAGCGAAGGCCTTCGAACATTCTGCGCCAGTTTCGGAGATCTTTCCGGCCGAGGCCATCGGCCATCCGGCTGATGGCAATATCTGGCTGACGGTCAACGGCGACAGGAAGCAGCTGGGCGACCTCAACCAGATGATCTGGAAGGTGCCGGAAATTGTCGCCGAACTGTCGAAGCTGTTCACGCTTGCCGCCGGAGACGTCATTATGACAGGCACGCCCTCGGGCGTAGGACCGGTCTCGCGTGGCGACGTGGTTTCCTGCGGCATCGACGGAATTGCGACGCTGACCGTCACCGTCGTCTGAGAACACGAAGGAAAAATCATGCCGCTTTATGCACTTGGCCCGACACGCCCGTCCGTTCCGGCGGAAGGCAGCTATTGGGTGGCGCCGGACGCGCATGTCATCGGCAGGGTCGAACTGGGCGAGGATGTCGGCGTCTGGTTCGGCGCCGTGCTGCGCGGCGACAATGAACCGATCCGGATCGGCGCCCGCACCAATATCCAGGAAGGCGTCGTCATCCATGTCGATCCCGGCTTTCCGGTGGCGATCGGCCAAGGCTGCACCATTGGCCATCACGCCATCGTGCACGGCTGCACCATTGGCGACAATTCGTTGATCGGCATGGGCGCGACGGTGCTGAATGGCGCGGTCATTGGCAACAACTGCCTAGTCGGCGCCAACGCGCTGGTAACGGAAGGCAAGGTCTTTCCCGACAATTCCCTGATCGTCGGCGCACCGGCAAAGGCCATCAGGCTGCTGGATGATGCGGCGGTCGCCGGTTTGAAGAACTCGGCGAACGGCTATGTCAAGAAATGGCAGCTTTTCGCGACAAGCCTGTCAGTCCTTGGGTAGTTGCGGTCAAAGTTTCAGTGCCTCAACCGCAGCGCGTTAGCGACGACCGAGACCGAGGGCAGGTTCATGGCGGCGGCGGCAATCATCGGCGAGAGCGGCGACCGGTCAACGGTAGAGCACCCGCCAGCCGACGAAAGCCGCTACCGCGACAACGACGACGGAAGGCACAAACCCGCCGGATAGGTTTCTGGACCGGCGCGCGCGAACGCTGGGCCGAGGCGACCGCTCGACGATCTGCGACAGGACCGTATTGATGCCACCATTCGGCCGGTACGACCAGCGTGCCGTTGCGGTTGATGGTGCCGCCGGTGACCTCAGCGCGCCCATGATCTTTTCGACCGGCAAAGGCTCGCCGGTGATCAGGATGTTTACGGTTTGACGGGTCCTGACGGAGATTATGCGCAGGTGCAGTTCTGGCAGTGGCCGCGAATCTCGATCGTCGTCTTTTCGGTCTTGAAATGCTCCCTGCCGGCGAGCGCCGAGAGCCGTTCCTCTATACCCGCATCATGCATTTCGGTCACCTGGCCGCAGTCCTCGCAGATCGCAAAGGCGGTCACGCCGTGATCATGGTGATGATGATGATCCGGATGGGCGCAGGCGACGAAGGAGTTGAGGCTTTCGAGACGGTGGATCATGCCGAATTCTAGCAGCTTGTCCAGCGCGCGATAGACCTGCAGCGGCGCACGAAAACCGTGGTCGCGTAGCTTGTCGAGGATGGTGTAGGCGCTGAGCGGGCCCTCCGCGTGGGTCAGCGCATCGAGCACCAGCGTCTGGTTCTTGGTGAGTTGCTGCGCCATCAGTGATGCCCTCCATGCGTCGAGTGAATAGCTGTTTCGGTTTCGCCGTTGCGGCCGAACGGCAGAAGGCTGAGCACGAAAAGCCCCATCGCCGCAACCACGATCGAGGGTCCGGACGGCGTATCGAAGTGCAGCGAGCCGAACAATCCGCCGGTGACGGCGAGCACGCCGATGACCGAGGCAAGCACGGCCATGATCTCGGGCGATGTGGCAAAGCGCCGGGCGGTTGCCGCCGGGATAATCAGCAGCGATGTGATCAGCAGGATGCCGACGATCTTCATGGCGATCGCTATCACCAAGGCCATCAGCAGCATGAAATAGAGCCGTGCGCGCTCCGGCTGCAGGCCTTCGGCCTCGGCCAGTTCCGGGTTGACGGTGGAGGCAAGCAGCGGCCGCCAGAGATAGACGATCGCAAACAAGACGAGAATACCGCCGCCCCAGACGAGATCGATATCCGCCTCGGAGACCGCAAGGATATCGCCGAACAGGAAGCCGACGAGGTCGATCCGAACCCAGCTCATGAAGGCGACCATGACGAGGCCGATCGACAGCGCCGAATGGGAGAGGATACCGAGCAGCGCGTCGGTCGAAAGCGCGCCGCGCTTCTGCAGGAGAAGCAGAAGTAGCGACACGGCTGCGGCGACGATGAAAACGCTGAGCATCAGGTTGAGGTTAAACAGCAGCGACAGCGCCACGCCGAGCAATGCCGAATGCGCCATGGTATCGCCGAAATAGGCCATGCGACGCCAGATGACGAAGCAGCCGAGCGGGCCGACGGTTATCGCAAGGCCGATGCCGGCAACGAGCGCGCGGGTGAAGAAATCGTCAAACACGGCGCGTCTCCTTGGTGTCGAAGCCCTGCAGGCGACTGTGCTGGCTGCAACCGCAATCCGGGCCGTGGAGGTGATCTGTGTGGTCATGATCGCTATGATCGTCATGGCCGTGGGCATCATGATGGTGACCGTCGTCCGGATGGCAATGTTCGGTGATGCTGCCATCGGCGTGCAGCACGCGGCCGTCCGGCAAATGGGTATGGTCGTGATCATGGCTGTAGACGGCGAGCGTTTTCGCCGCGCGGCTGCCGAACAGTTTCAGATATTCCGGGCTTTGGCTGACCATCTGCGGCGTGCCGCGGCAGCAGACATGGCCGTTGAGGCAGATCACCGTATCGGTCTCGGCCATCACTACATGCAGGTCGTGCGAGATCAGGAGGATGCCGCAACCTGTCTGGTTGCGAATCGATTTGATCAGATCGTAAAGTGCGATCTCGCCGGAGAAATCGACGCCCTGCACCGGTTCGTCGAGAACGAGCAGATCGGGCTTGCGGGCGATGGCGCGGGCAAGCAGCGCCCGCTGGAATTCGCCGCCGGAGAGATGCTGCACCTCGGCGTGGGCCAGATGCGCGATGCCGGTGGAATGCAGCGCCGCCTCAACCTCGCGGCCCTTCAGCGGACCAGTGAGCGTCATCAGGCGCTCGACGGTTAAGGGCAGCGTCCAGTCGATGGCGAGTTTCTGCGGCACATAGCCGACCTTGAGGCCCGGTTTGCGTTCGACCCACCCCTCGTCCGGCTTCAAGACGCCGATCGCAGCCTTCGCCGTCGTCGATTTGCCCGAGCCGTTCGGGCCGATCAGCGTGACGATCTCGGCGGGGCTGATCGAAAACTCGACACCGCGCACCAGCCAGCGGCCGTTGCGGCGCACGCCGGCATTGTTCATGAGGACGAGAGGCTTCTGGTCGGGCGTGCGGAGCATCAAAAAAATCCGGATGAGGTGTTGCCAGCCGCTATGCCACACGTTATAGCATAACGCAATTGATGTAATAACATTACATTGATTTACAAGACAGGAGCCCCCGCATGAGCCTGAAAAAATCCCTCCTTTTGACCTCCTCGCTGCTTCTCGCCCCCTTCATGCTTCCGGCAACCGGCACTGCCCATGCCGAAGTGCCCAACGTAGTCGTTTCGATCAAGCCGATCCACTCCTTGGTCGCCTCGATCATGCAGGGCGTCGGCGAACCCGCGCTGATCGTCGAGGGCGCCGCATCCCCCCACACCTACAGCATGAAACCCTCCAACGCTTCGGCGCTGGAGAACGCCAACATCGTCTTTTGGGTCGGCCATGGGCTGGAAGCTTTTCTGGAAAAGCCGCTGGAATCGCTCGGTAGTGGCGCAAAGATCGTCGAACTGGACGATGCGCCCGGACTTGAGAAGCTGAAATTCCGCGAAGGCGGCGCGTTCGAGGCACATGACGACGGCGACGAGCATGCGGCAAGCGCAGAAGGCGCCGAGGCTCACGCCCACGAAGAAGGCCATCACCACGACGAGGGTGAGTTCGACATGCACCTCTGGCTCAATCCGGCCAATGCCAAGGCGATGGCAGCCGAGATCGAAAAAACACTTGCCGCGGCGGATCCGGACAACGCGGCCGCTTACAGGACCAATCTCGATGCCCTGAGCACGCGGCTCGATACGCTCGACAAGACGCTTGCGGAAACCGTCGCGCCAATCAAGGACAAGCCCTTCATCGTCTTTCATGACGCCTATCAGTATTTCGAAGATCGCTATCATGTGAAGGTGGCTGGGTCGATCACCGTCAGCCCCGAGACCCTACCCGGTGCCGAACGCCTGACTGAGATCCACGCCAAGATCGTCGAACTCGGCGCAACCTGCGTCTTTGCCGAACCGCAGTTCGAGCCGAAGCTCGTCAATGTCGTACTGGAAGGCACGCCCGCGAAATCCGGCACGCTCGACCCGGAGGCCGCCACCCTCGATGCTGGCCCCGACCTCTATTTCCAGCTGATGGAAGGCATAGGCACCTCGTTGAAGACCTGCCTCTCCAACGGCAGCTAACCAGGCTCCTCCCAGCGACTGAGAGAGGCGGGCCACCGGTCCGCCTTTTTCAGGTCGCCAAATGTAATAATATAACATTAAGGATACGGGATCATGTCCGACAAACTTCCGGTCACCGTTCTCTCCGGCTTTCTCGGCGCCGGCAAGACCACGGTGCTCAATCACATCCTCAACAATCGCGACGGGCTGCGGGTGGCTGTCATCGTCAATGACATGAGCGAAGTGAACATCGACGCGGCCTTGGTGCGCGACGGCGGCGCAAACTTGTCGCGGACGCAAGAACAGTTGGTCGAGATGACCAATGGCTGTATCTGCTGCACGTTGCGCGATGACCTCTTGAACGAGGTGCGCAAGCTGGCGGAACAGGACCGCTTCGACTACCTGCTGATCGAATCGACCGGCATTGCCGAACCGCTTCCCGTTGCGACGACGTTCGAATTTCGCGACGAGAACGGCAGGAGCCTGTCCGATGTGGCGCGGCTGGATACGATGGTGACGGTCGTCGATGCCGCCAGCCTTCTGGTCGACTATTCCTCCGACGATTTCCTCGCCGATCGCGGCGATACGGCCGGAGACGGAGATAACAGAACGCTCGTCGACCTCTTGGTCGAACAGATCGAATTCGCCGATGTCGTCATCCTCAACAAGACCGGCAGCGCCACGACCGAACACTTGGACGCGGCCCGCAAGATCGTCGTCGCTCTCAATCCTGATGCGCGGCTGATCGAGACGGATTTCGGGCGGGTGGCGTTGCGCGATGTGCTCGGCACCGGGCTGTTCGATATGGCAAAGGCCGAGCAGCATCCGCTCTGGTTCAAGGAACTGCATGGCTTAAAGGACCATATGCCGGAAACGGAGGAATATGGCATCCGCTCCTTCGTCTACCGCGCGAAACTGCCGTTCGATCCCGCCCGGTTTCACGCCTTCATCAATCGTTCCTGGCCGGGCGTCGTCCGCGCCAAGGGCTTCTTCTGGCTGGCGACACGGCCGCATCATGTCGGCGAACTGAGCCAGGCGGGTCCCATGGTGCGCACATCGAAGATGGGCCTGTGGTGGTCGGCCGTTCCAAAAGCCCAGTGGCCGGACGATCCTGGGTTTCTGGCCATGATGAAGCCCTATCTGGATCCCGTCTGGGGCGACCGGCGCCAGGAGATCGTCTTCATCGGCGCCGATCCGATGAACCAAACGGCACTGGAAGCCGAGCTTGACGATTGTCTGGTTGATGCCGGCAGTTTCACGCCGGAGCGCTGGCGGACATTGCCCGATCCGTTCGTGGATTGGTCCGCCAGGGCAAGCTAGCGGCGCTAAGCACTATCCGCTGTTCTCGAAGGGCGGCACGACGCCGCCTCTCGACAACCGTGCTTTCTCACAACGGTGAATTACAACGCCTCGTAGCTAAAGCGATCGAAATCGGCGACCTTGGCCCGGCCCGATGTGTCGAACGCAAAAACGCCCGCGAAAGCGCCGGTAAACGAGCCGTGTTCGCCGCGCCCGCCCTCGTCGGAAACGACGCCCGCATCGAGCACCGGGCCGATCTGGCGCCAGGCGTGGTAGCCGTCAGGGTGCCAGAAGAACTGTAGCTCGTTACCCCGGACTTCCATTGCCAGATGGACTCGTCCGAACGGGACGGTGATGCCGCCGTCGGCGGGAAACGTCATGCGGCCATGCGGAAAATCGCCCGCGCAGGAGAAGATCGTCACGACCCGGCCGAGCTTTTCATGCAGGGTAACAGCGAGCGCGTGAAACTTATGGCGGTTGTAGTAGTGGGTCAGACCGGCGGCCTGCTGATAGGTATCCGGCTCGAATTCGACGACCGTCTCCGCACGGAAGGAATGGTGCTCCTGGCGGCGCGCCACCACCGCCTGTTCAAACCAGCTGCCGATGCTTTCGCGGCCGTACAGCCGCAGATGACCGAGCTTGTCCGTCAGCGAGAAAATCCGCTCGGGCAGAGGCGTGCGCAGCCATTGGAAATCCTCGGGCAACGCCGGACCGTCGAAATCGGTTTCGATCCTTGCGGGCTTCTCGACGACGGCAGTCTCGCCCGGCGCGGGAACCTCGACGGCCGGTACGACACCACCCTGCTCCAGATAGAGCCATCCGTCATCCCCCCAGACGCATTTCTGCAGGGCCGTCTCACGGCCGAGCGTACAGCGCCGGAGCGGCGGCAGCGGGCGCCCGGTGAGATGGGCATGATAGGCCTGCCCGTCCGGCGTCTCGACATACTGGCCGTGCCCGGCCCTTTGCAGCACCGCGTCCGGCGCATCCTTGGAGGTGATCAGATGCGTCTGCGGATGTATCTCGTAGGGGCCTTCGATCGTCCGCGAGCGAGCCATGGTCACGACGTGATCGTATCCCGTGCCGCCCTCGGCCGTCGTCAGATAGTACCATCCATTGCGCTTGAAGAGGTGCGGACCTTCGACAAGCCCTTGGGTACTGCCGGCGAAGATATTCCTGATCGGCCCGACGAGCTTTTTCGAGATCGGGTCCCATTCCTGCAGCAGGATGCCATCGAAAGCCGGGCTCTTCGGCGAACCGCCAAAGCTTTCCGTGCGATGATTCCACTGCATATTGAGGAACCATTTGCGGCCGTCATCATCGTGGAACAGCGACGGGTCGAAGCCGGAGGAATTGACATAGGTCGGATCCGACCAATCGCCCTCGATCGACTCGGATGTGACGATATAGTTGTGCGCATCCTTGAAGTTGCCGTCGAAGCGCTTGACGTCGGTGTACACCAGAAAGAACAGGCCGTCGGCGTGCGACAGGCATGGCGCCCAGATGCCGCAGCTGTCGGGATTGCCGCGCATGTCGAGCTGGCTTGCGCGCTCCAGCGGCCGGCGCACCAGCCGCCAGTTGACCAGGTCGCGCGAGTGGTGGATCTGCACGCCGGGATACCATTCGAACGTGGACGTAGCGATGTAGTAGTCCTCGCCCACGCGGCAGATGGACGGGTCGGGATTGAAGCCCGGTAGAATGGGGTTACGGATCAACGCGCTCATGACGAACGTACCTCATCGTTTCTCAGACATCATCCAATCCCCAAACTGGCGGCCAATTCAAGTCCCTTGCGGAGGTTTCGGTGGTGAAATTCGCCTTCTCCGCCCGACTCGCGGGCCGGCGTCCATGGCAGACTGTGCCTCGCCAACTCGTCCGCAACAACGCGAATCCCCGCGATTTTTGCCCATCCTTTGGGCACTGCAGCAAAGCCCAAGTACAACTTTGGTATGACGTTGCCATACCACACGGGAAAATCCAGCCGCAGGCTTGAAACGGGGCTTGAAATCGGCACTGTGGCTATGCTTGGCAACAAAATCGAAAATCAGCTTGGCGGGAGGAACTCTTATGACCGCACTGCTCGGTATCAGCAGGCTCATCGACCGTGTCACGGAAATCATCGGCAAATCAGTCTCGTGGCTGATCCTGGTGGCCGTGCTGGTCAGTGCCGGCAATGCTATCATCCGAAAAATATTCAACATGTCGTCGAACGCATGGCTGGAGGCGCAGTGGTATCTTTTCGGTGCCGCCTTCATGCTCGCGGCTGCGTATACGCTCAGCCAGAACGAGCATATCCGCATCGACGTCGTCTACGGCAAGTTTTCGCGCCGCGTGCAGCACTGGATCGACCTGTTCGGACATGTCATCTTCCTGATGCCGTTCGTATTGCTGATGACATACTATCTGGTCCCCTATGTGCTGATGTCCGTTCGCTCGCAGGAAGGCTCATCCAGCGCCGGTGGCCTGATCGTCTGGCCGGCCAAGGCGATCCTCCTTTTCGGCTTCATCCTTCTCGCACTGCAGGGCGTTTCGGAGATCATCAAGAAGATCGCGATCATGACCGGCAACATGGATGACCCGACGCCCTACGTACCGACCCACGCACCGCTGGACGAAGCCGTCATCCCGGAGGCACGCCCATGATCGAGTTCATCGCCGTAAACCTCGCACCGATCATGTTCGTGTCATTGATCGTGTTCCTCCTGCTGGGTTATCCCGTTGCCTTTTCGCTCGCCGCCAATGGCCTGCTGTTCTTCTTCATCGGCGTGGAGCTTGCTCCCTTGTCGGCCGGCTCCATCAATCTCTCCTGGCCGCTCCTCAACGCGTTGCCCGAACGATTCTGGGGGGTGATGTCGAACGACACATTGCTCGCCATCCCCTTCTTTACCTTCATGGGGATCGTGCTCGAACGATCCGGCATGGCGGAGGACCTTCTCGACACGATCGGCCAGTTGTTCGGCCCCATCCGCGGTGGCCTAGCCTATGCGGTGATCTTCGTCGGAGCGCTGCTCGCGGCCACCACTGGCGTGGTTGCAGCTTCGGTCATCGCCATGGGCCTGATCTCACTACCGATCATGCTGCGCTACGGCTATGACCGGCGCGTCGCCTCCGGCGTCATCGCGGCGTCCGGCACGCTTGCCCAGATCATTCCGCCTTCGCTGGTCCTGATCGTTCTTGCCGACCAGCTCGGCCGTTCGGTTGGGGACATGTATGCTGGCGCCCTGATCCCCGGTCTGGTGCTCACCGGACTCTACATGCTCTATATCCTGATCATGACCTTCGTCCGGCGTGACTCGATGCCGGCTCTGCCGCTCGAAGCCCGCACGCTCGGCGCGGGCGTTATCTCGCTCTTGGTTGCGCTCGCCGTTGCGGCAGGTATCGCCTATGCCGCCCATATCTATCTCTCGACGACGCAGGGCGAAAACGCCGATATTCTCGGCGCCACTGTTGGTGTGGCCTTCATCTACGTGGTTGCGCTTATCGACAGGGGATTGAAGATCAATGCGATGTCCAGGCTTGCCCAGCAGGTCATCATCGTCCTGATCCCACCGCTGGCACTGATCTTCCTCGTGCTCGGCACAATCTTCCTCGGCATTGCGACGCCGACGGAGGGCGGCGCCATGGGCGCTGTCGGCGCCCTGATCATGGCAGCGGCCAAGGGCAGGCTGAGCATGGACGTGGTCCGTTCGGCGCTGGCCGCCACGACCCGCCTGTCAGCCTTCGTGCTGTTCATCCTGATCGGCGCACGGGTGTTCTCGCTGACTTTCTACGGAGTCAACGGCCACGTCTGGGTGGAACATCTGCTGGTGGGGATGCCCGGCGGTGAGACAGGCTTCCTGATCACCGTCAACCTGCTCGTGTTCTTCCTGGCGTTCTTCCTGGATTTCTTCGAACTCGCCTTCATCATCGTGCCGCTGCTCGCACCGGCGGCCAACGCGCTCGGCATCGACCTCATCTGGTTCGGCGTCCTGCTCGGCATCAACATGCAGACGAGTTTCATGCATCCGCCCTTTGGGTTTGCGCTGTTCTACCTGCGTTCGGTCGCGGCCAAGGTGCCCTATCTCGATCGGGTCACGGGTAAGCTGACGAAACCGGTGACCACAGGGCAGATCTATTGGGGGGCGGTGCCGTTCGTCGGCATCCAGATCCTGATGGTGGCACTGACGATCATGTTCCCGCAGATGGTCATGCACTACAAAGGCGACGCCGCCGTCGTGGACCCAGCAACGATCAAGATCGAGGTTCCAGGGTTCGGAGCCGGCGGTGGTCTTGGCTTGCCGGGTGGCCTGCAAATGCCGGGTGGCAATCCGCTCGACGGCGGCCAGCAGCCGACGGATCAGAACGGCGCCGGCGGCGAGCAGAAGAAGCCCGCCAACGACCTGAGCGCGCCGCCGTCCTTCAACTGATTTACAAGCCGGGCCGG